>JAYUFF010000648.1:0-12302 GCA_043738825.1 Schlesneria sp. | reverse complement strand
CATCGACTGGCACTTTCAACTTGAAGACGCTCGAGTCAGACTCAAGCGGCTCTACCCAAAAATCAAGACCTGACAGGGCACTAGCCCGACGCGCAAGCGAGGGCTTCGCGATCATCAAACGTCTAGCCCTCGCTTGCGCGTCGGGCTAGTTTTTCCAAGCAAAACTGTTGTCGAATTGCCCTCTTGCATCACGGAGCATCAACGGGCACGAGTAATTCCTCATTGGCCACCCAGAGGACCAAGTACGGAACTTCGCTGTCGCGTTGATGGACGGCGAGCATGAAGGGCCGGTCGAAGATGAACTCGCGCGGTTTGGGTGGCACAGGTGACGGGCCGGGGCCACTGTCGCCAATGATCTCGGAACTCGATTCGATCCGTGCGCCCGATTCGTCGAGTTGAAACTTGATGTACTGCTGAACGCGTCTCAACCGATACGGCGAACTCTGTCCGACGGTGATCCGGTGGTTTTCGAGTTCGTCATATTCGCGGCTCACATACATTGCCAGCAGCGGAACGACGAGTTTCTCGGTGACGACAACCGACGCGGGCCTGACGCCACCGAGCGGCTGTTGGATGCGGTGAAGAACGGTCTGCCAGGTCGCGTCGAGCGTTGCTCCGGGGGCCACTTTGGCCATGACGATGTAATCGGTCTCCGTCTTCAACCGCAGAACGAAATCGTCGTTGGTGGCGTAGTCGAGAACCTCAACCTGCTCGCGCAGGCTGTCCTCGTGAGGTTCTGCCAGACGGTACGATTCAATTCCAAAACTCTGGACTTCCCGGTTTCCGTCAGTCGTGTGGAATTTCAACGGAGCGGTCAGCTTGTCGAACTTCGACAGAAACGGCAGCCACTTGTAGAGGTAGGCGTAGATCAGGAATTCGTCCGTCGGTAAGACCTTGGGAAGCGGAAGTGTCGCGTTGGGAAACTTCTTCGCACGCATCACCTCGATCCTGGCCAGCAAGCCGTCGTCGAGAGGGCCACCGATCGCCATGTACGCATCGTCCGACAAGGCCGATCGTGGGAACTTGCGAAGATTCAGTTGTCGCGCCATCTCTACGGGCTGATCGAGTTCGACCTCTCCCACATTTAGAAAGCTGCGCAGTTCATCCCACGCGATCGGCATGGTCGCACAGGTGACGATGTTCTTCCCCGGCTCAATTGCCACGTCGAGCGTCGGATGGACGATGGTCTTCGGCATGTCGCGGTGAGACTTCGCGACCGAGGCTCGATCTGCACCAAAGGTGATCGGCACTTTCAATCCTGGGATCGGCATCGGGCCACCTCCGGCGGCATTACCGAGCGCACGCAGGATGCCGAGATCGAGTCGTTCCGAAAGGAATCTCGCCGCGCCATCGGCCAGGCAGGTGTGCGCGCCGCCAGCATGGTGGCTGGAGAAACCGGGCGACTCACTGCGATTGATCCCGCGCCTCATCTCATCGACCGTCAGATCGCGCGGCTCGGTCCACTTCGCATCGAGATTACGGGTCTCAATCACCATCAGCGTGTTTGAGGTTCCGTCCGTGATCATGCGAAGTGTCGCCGCGAACTGTTCGGGCCACATCGTCACGGCACCGACAATCGCCGAGTAGTTGGTCGTTCCGGGGAGCCGCGACGAATCCGAGGGACAGCCGAAAACGGGCGGCATCTCATGGATGAGCGTTGCATTGTTCGGTCCATCCCACGGCTCATCGAACCGGTAGCGAGCGTACAACGCGTCGAAGCCGAGTTCCGGCAGGATCAGGACTCGCCAACTGTGCAGCCGCTTTCCATCGGCATCGACCACGTAGGCGGGCGGAAACGATCCGTGCTTGTCGTGGTACTGATGCAGTGCCAGGCCCATGGCTTTGAGATGCGATTTGCATTCGCTGCGGCGAGATGCCTCGCGCTGCTGTCGAATCGCTGGGATTAGGAGGGCGGTCAGGATGACAAGGATCAGTGCGATCACAATGAGTTCGAGAACCGTTGGCCAGCGGAGTGAGCTTGCGCCTCGACCGTCATTCGAGGTTGGGGTGGGTTCGGTGGTCATCGTTTGGTCGGTTCCTGCTTGGTCAGTCCATTCGTTCGGAGATCAGGATCGGCGGCTTGACCGACTTTGGTCGAATGAAGATCGCGTTGCGGATCAGAGGCTTGACGGCCTGGAACAGGTTCTCGGGACCGTGGACCTTCACCAGGGGCTGGCCGAGTTCGACGCGGTCGCCGATGCGGACGAGCATCTCCAGGCCGACACCGTGATCGATACGGTCGGACATCACGCGGCGGCCTCCGCCCAGTTCGATGACGGCGATGCCGAGCGATTCGGTATTGATGCGCGAGACGTATCCACTGCGCGGCGAGACGATGTCTGATCGCGTCGTCGCGCGCGGACGGGGCGCATTGAGGTTGCCTCCCTGTGCCGCGACCATCTCGATGAACTTGGCCAAGGCTCGACCCGACTTGAGATGTTCTTCGAGCAGCCTGCGGGCGGAGGGACGATCCGGCGACTTGCCCGTGGTCAGCAGCAGGTCCGCTCCCAATTCGCACGTCACCTCCCACAGGTCACTCGGTCCATGACCGGCCAGTGTGGTGAGGGCCTCGTCCACCTCGAGCGTGTTCCCGACCATGCGGCCGAGCGGCTGGTCCATGTTGGTCAGCAGGGCCGAGGTGGTGACGCCCATGCGCTGGCCGGTCTCGACCAGCGACGCCGCCAGTTTGCGGGCCGAGGAGAGCGTCTTCATGAAGGCACCCGAGCCGTACTTCACGTCCAGCACGAGGGCGTTCAAGCCCTCGGCCAGCTTCTTCGACATGATGCTGGCCGTGATCAGCGGGATCGACTCGACCGTCGCCGTCACGTCGCGCAGGGCATACAGCCTGCGATCGACCGGAGCCAGTTCGGCGGACGCACCGGTGATGACGCAGCCAACGCGGTCGGTGATTTTGATGATCTCGTCGAGCGTCAGATGCGTGCGAAATCCGGGAATCGATTCGAGTTTGTCGAGCGTCCCACCGGTGGCCCCGAGGCCGCGTCCCGAAATCATGGGGACTCGCAATCCGCAGCACGCCAACAGTGGGGCGAGGATCAGCGAAACCTTGTCGCCCAGACCTCCCGTGGAATGCTTGTCGACCACGGGACCAGAGAAGGGTCGCTGTTTGCTGAGGTTGAACTGCGGGGCATCCCCAAAATCAACCGTGTCATGATCGGCGGCAAAGAATTCGAGGCGCGCCTCTTCCGGCCATTGGGCATTCGCGCTGACGGCGACACGCGGTGGAGCCGGCGCGTCGTCGAACGCGATCGTGTCGCGCCCGCCGAGTGCCAGTTCCGGCCGGCTGTCGATGCGCTGTGACCCGTCGAGCAACAACGTGTCGCCGGCGCGCGGTGGCGCAACGAGGCTTCCCTGCGCTGGCGGCTTCAGTCGCGGCTTCCCCTTGTTCGGGCCGGCCCCCGCGACGGGAGGCTTTGGTTCCGCCGCGATTCTGGCCGGCGCGACGACGACGACCGTCGTGTCTTCCATGGACCGCTCCTCGGGGACGGCCTCTTCGTCCGCAAAGTTCAGCGCGGTTCGCTGCCACGTCAGCTTGCAGCCGGACGCCAGCATCCGCGCCGTGAGCGCCGTGGTCTCGGCGGCGGTCATCCCTTTGAGGAAGATCGCCATCGCGAGCGCGGCCATCTGATAATCCGGGATCGTTCCCTCCGCGAAGCCGTTGACGAACGCGGTGATCTCATCGAGTCCCAGTTCGTGTCCGTCACGTTTGCGGGCAATGATGATTGCAGGATTCATCGGAGTGATTCCTCGTACCGAATGATTGATGAACGGGCTACTGCTACGTCACGACTACAAAGTTGGGTTGTCTTCGTAGCCGCGTTCGCCAGAACGTGGGGGAGATGTTGGACTTACCCCACGCTCTGGCGAGCGTGGCTACCCCAAGATCAAGCGTTGACGCAGCACTACCTTGTCGATTTCATCAGCGGTTCAAAAAAAGTTCGCAGCCACTGCCAGACTTCGGGGAAGGCCTGACTGATGAGCGCGACGATCGCCACCAGTCCGAAGACGCCGACATTCTGGAGCAGTGCCCAATCCCACACAATCTGGTTGGGTTCTGTTCCGGCGATCCGGCTGAGCAGCTCATCCCGATCCAGCGCGACATAGAAGCCGACGACGGCCACGGCAAACACGATCAGCAACAGTGCCGTGGTCAGCCTCAGCAGTCCGGCCGTGTTGAAGGGGAAGCTGCCCGAAGCCATGAATAACACCAGCGCCAGAGCCGTCAAACCCGAGCAGGCCGTTCTCAAATGGACGAAGTTCTGCCTGACAAACCGCTCAATTTCGTCGCCCCAAATATCCTCCCGAGCCTTGCGACAGTCTGCGTAGGCGGCGGACAATTCGTCCGCAGCGGCAGCGCCGTCATTGACGAGTTGATTCCGCTTTGCTTCGGCCTTCGCCAACTGTCCGTTCATTTCCTGTTGACGACGCTGCGACTCATCGGACTCACGGGAGCGGGGCGATCCGAGCAGCCCGCTCAATCCGGCGGGGCCGATCCGCGTGCGGCGACCGAAGACCTTCGCCCAGTCGACCGGATCCTGATCGTCCTCGTTCAATCGCTGCCGCAGGCAGTTTTTGAGCAGCGATCGCAGCGCCGAGGCCGCCAACAGGACATCGGCCAGCCAGACCCAGGCGAAAATGATCGCGACGATCAAACCCACCAACACCACTCCAAACATGATCGGCTGCGGATTGATGTTGACGGTGCCAAACCAGATGTAGAGGCACCAGATCATCACCAGCGCCAGTTCCAACAAACGCCGGGCCGCATTGTCGCCACCGATCCCGCTCAGCCGGACAAACGCCTCCCACCATTCGCGGGAGTCGATTCGCTGATCCGGCCACGAGCACCAGCCCGGTCGATCCACGGGGTATCGGATCACCAGATCGAGGTGCTTGAGCTTCGCATAACAGAACGCAACATAGACTCCGCTGACCAGCAGCGCGGGGAGCAGCAGTGAGACTCCGTTCGTCAGGTCGCTCGATCCGATGAGGATGAAGACTCGCTCGTGTCGAAAACCGGCCAGAGAGGTTGAAGTGCCATACGCGACGAGGGTCGTCACCGCCAGCGTCAATCCCACACGCCAGCCTCCCCCAAACGCGCGTGCCGCCAAATACAGGGCGGCCCCAACGGCACTCAGCGCCAGCACGAACAGCAGGCTGTGCAGGCAGAGCCAGGCGGTCGTCAGGCCCAGTCGGCTCGAACCGGGGTCGATCGCGCGAAAGCTGTATCCGGCGATCGCCAGCAAAATGCAGGTCACGGGGATCGTGCCGATGACCATGAACACCTGTGCCCGGCGTCGCAGGCCCAAGTACCGTTGCTCGTCTGCCACAGCTCCCGCCGTCTGCCGTTCCGCCGCGTATTGCTTCGCCACTTCTGCGGCGAGGACCGGACTGGCCCAACCGTGTCCGCGTCCACGTCCACGTCCGCGCCCAAGCTGGATGGCGGCCCACACCATCACCAGCACCAACAGCGGAACGATGCCGCGCGCGAACGCCGTCAGCGCCGCCATCCGACCGCTGACGTGCGGCACTCCGAGCGACGAACCGACCGCGACCACATCGTCGAGTGGCGCGATTTCGGAAATGTAGTCGTCCGAATAATTCAGACCGACTGTGTATCCGGTACTCCCCTTCGCCGCATCCGCGCGCATCGGCCAGAGGCCCGATGTGCCGACCATCGAAATCCAGACGGGCGGACGATGCGTGCGTTGGTCGTGGTCGGCTTGCAATGGCTCGTCGTAGCAGATCAAGGGCGGCACGTGCTTCACCTTGTCCGAGATCACCCAGTGCTTCGAGGCCGGTTCGTTCGCCGTGGCCTTCACCGTCTCGAACCATCGCTGACCGACGCCGTATCGCTGCTGATACCGTTGCAGCAGGACGGCATTGAACAGCCCCGCCGTCCCCTGATTCGAGAAGACCACGGTTTGCTGTCGTCCGGCAAAGGGAAACGACCAGTCCTGAGCCTCGGAGAAAAACGGATACGACGATGCGACCAGCGCTCCCGCCAGCGCCTGCTGGTACTCGGGATGTCCGTGCAGTTGGTCGGGAGTGATCAACAGCAGTTGCACGTCGGGACAGTGGTCTCGAATCACGTTGCCCAGGAAGATCGGATCGCGGATGTCGGTGGCGGTGATGCCGACGTAACGAATCCCTTCGCGGCGGATCGAGTCCAGAATCTGACCGAGGATGACATCGACGCTGGCAGCGGTCATGTTCGGCGTCATGGCTCCGGGCAGATCGCGCGCGACATCGGTCGGTTCAAAGGGGATGGGAACATTGAATTGCTTCGGCCCGAGCGACGATGTTCCGGCTCTCACTTCGGTGCGCCGCCGCTCGTAAGCCAGACGAACGCGCGAGATGTGCAGCGGGTACGGAAAATTGGTGATCTCGATGTTGGTTCCGGCGACGGAAGTTGATGGGCTGGCCGCGAAGCCGGTGCCGGTCTCCGTCAACCATGCCACTCGCAGGGGTGGCAGCAGCCCCGGCGATGCGGGCTCTTTGTTGGTTTTCACTGTCGTCTGATGGCCACTCTTCTCCAGGCCACTCTTGGGGACGGACTTGTCTTGCCTTGTCACGTCCGGCGTTGCGCCGGCTTTCGCAGACTGCCATCCCATTTGAAAGGAGTTTCTCTTCCCGATGTACTCCAGCAGAGCCGCCCGCAAGTCGCTCCCCTTGGCCACGGTGGCACCGAAGCCGACTCGCGGCGGGCGGTCTTGGGAGTCTCCCTTGTTCAAGTCGTCGAACAAGCGGCGGTCGATCCCCAAGGCCGATCCCGTCAACACCGAGAAGCTCAGCGGCAGCGCCGGCGCGTTCGCATCGAAGGAGTTCAGTTGTTCACCCGGAAGTTTGGGAGCGGTCGCACTGCGCAGCAGGCCCGACAAGGAGGGAGCCGATCCGGTAAATGTGGGGCCGACGATCATGATGCGGGGCGTGGGGAGTCGCCGCGCCTGCGAGAGATACTGAATCTCTTCCAGACTCTCTTGAAACGCCTGCTTGTGCAGCCCCGAGGTCGGCAGCTCGCCGACCAGATAGACCAGCAGCAGCCGGTCAGCGGTTCGGTTGGCAGCGGCGAGCTTGTCCGTGTCTGATCCCTTCGATTGCAGTACGCGACGGTAGAGCAGCACGCCCGGTTCCTTGGCGTGAAGTTGATCGTTCGTCACAGTCTTGGTCGGATCTTTGACCTGCCACGGCAGGTAGTAGCGGTCGAGCACCCACACATCATCGTCCGTGACATTCGCGGCGAGGGCCTTGTGCAACGCCTCCAGTTGCAAATCGAACCGATAGTTTTCGGCGGAGTCGATCGGGTCGGCCATCGTCACGATCAGAAAGTCGAGTTGGGCGACGCTCCTCAATCGTTCCGCCAAGTCCGTGTCCACATCGACTCCCTTGCCCGCAGACTGCGTGGGGGAGGAAGGCACATCGCTGGGCTTGGCGACCTTGTTATGTTCGGCGAGCATCGGAATGACCAATTGCCCTGGAGCCGGTTGCGGTGGCTCGGCCTGCCCGAAGTAAGCCCTCAGGGGTGCTCGGATGCGCCGGTCGCGGCCGCGCGGCGTGTCCTCGATCGTCGGGATGGCCTGCGAACTGGATGCGACGGTCGGCGTCTCCTTGCCCGTCTGTTCCACGGCCCGTTGCAAGACGAACGCGCCGCCCATAATCGCGGCCAGAAACATCCATGAATTGAATGGAGAGTTGGGTTTGGTGGTGCTGCTCATGGCCCGCGAGCGTTGGAGTTCGAGTGACTGGCCCGCGTCTCGATGACAACGACTTCGAGCCACAGAACGAGGGAAGGCACCTTACGATCCCGAGTCACCAAATGCCAGCAGTGAAAGGATTCCCTTTTGATTTATCACGGCCGAACCGGCGCGATAATTTTCGAGGCGTGCTGCTGGTTCACATGCAGAGTGTTCTTCGCCACGACCGCGTTTGCCGGGAAGTCGATCGTGAGTGGTTCGCCCGTGTTCGGATTTGGCTCGTAGAACGGGGCACCCGTACTCGCGACGGTGACTCGAATGCGATGGCCCTTGTTGAAGATCTGGCTGAGCCAGCCGACATCGAACGCCACCTTGTGGACTTCGCCCGGCTTCAGGAAGACTTCACGCCCGAATCCCTCGCGGTAGCGTGCGCGCCGCACGTAGTCCATGATGAGGATCGACCGACCGTCGGGATAAACGTCGCTCACGCGCACGATGAAGTCGGTGTCTTTGGCATCCGACGTGACGAACAGTTCGGCCTGCACCTTGCCGGTCCACTCGACCGGTTCCGCGAGGATCTCCGTCGTGAACGTGCGGACCTCCGCCTGCTTCTCGAAGTCGCGCGCATCCTTCGCACCCGGAAAGCCCGTTCCCGGAATCGAGGCGGGGTGGAGTGGATCGGCCAACCACGTCACGAGTCCTTCCGGCGACGAGGGGGCTTCTCGGCGCAGCGTCTTGTCCGAGTGAGGGAAGTACGCCGTCGCTTGAGCCGCGATCGGCCAGTCGCTTGCCGTTCGCCATTCGTTCCCCGGCGCACCGGCTTCATCCACGGCCCCCATCACGTAGTAACGAACCGTCGGTTCCTTCGTGACTCCGTTGTCGATCCCCTTCAGGTGATGATCGAACCATCGCAGCAGGTGAGCTTCCATCGGGAACTTGGCGTTCTCGGGATAGGTCATCTCGTTCGCAGTGTTCGTCTCCTTGAAGCGGCCGTGCAGCCACGGGCCGATCAAAAGTTGCTGTGTCCCGCGCGACTTGGCTCCGCCGCGATGTTGCCGGCCGACGTAGCTGTCAACCGAGCCGACGCACATGAAGTCGTACCAACTGCCGACCGTGAAACAGGGGACGTTCATCTTGTCGAAGAAGCGGCTGCAATCCTCGTCGGCCCAGTAACTGTCAAACGTGGGATGCTGGAACCATTCGGCCATCAGTTCACGGTTGTGTTCGGGGACTCGCGCCACCTTGTCCATCGTCTTGAACCGCTCGGGGCGAGTGACCCCGCCGATCCGATAGCCCTCGTGGTAAAGGCTCAGCCCGGTGTCGATCATGTACTGCGCGGCTAGGTGCGGCGGCTGCGTGACCGCCAGAAAATTCTGCGCGAACCCGGCTTGAGAACTTCCAAATGTTCCGACCTTTCCCGTGGACCACGACTGCGTCCCGAGCCATTCGACCAAGTCATAGCCATCCTTCAACTCACCCCATCTCAGCGCCCGATAGCCTCGCCACTGACCCTCGGATTGTTGCGAGCCACGAAAGTTGGCGAGCACCGTGACGTAGCCACCCATCGCCAGTTTGGCGAACGACTTCTGCGTGCCGGGATCGTTCCCGTTGGCATACCGCTGTTCGAGCAGTACCGGCCACGGCCCGTCTCCCGTTGGGAAGTAGAGAAACGCAGACAGCTTCACACCGTCGCGCATTGGAATCATCACGTGCTTCTCGGTGACGCCGCCCAAATCGACGGGATCGGCCGCGTGGAGCGAAGAGGCCATCAGAACCAGACCACAACACCACGAGATTGCATCGCGTCGAAGACTCATCACCGGTTCCTCGGCAGGAGGGAAAGACGACTCACACCAGAGGCGGTTTCATAACCAAACCGCAGCGTGAGCAAGGGCGATTTCAGACTGGACATCCCGACGCCCTCGCTCACGCTGCGGGTTACTTTCAGGGTATTGAAACCGCATCAAGACTTGGTCGATGATACTCACCGCCACGCGGATTCTCGACCGGAGTGTTTCGGAGGAGCACTCCAGACTTGCCAACGGCCACCCGAACGGGCCAAGCTGGCACCCCGAACGGGACCACTCGAAATTGTCCGTAACCTCCGCTCGCGGATCGCCAATAACTAAACATGAGACACCTTTCGCGATCTCTCCGGCTGCTGCTTCTCGCGCCAACCCTCTGGTTTGCGGGGACGGCTCCGCTGCTGGCTCAGACGGAGCGACCGACAAACACCGAGTGGGAAGTGAACGCCGAAAGCGAACTGGCTCTGGAGCGAGGGATCGCTTGGCTGGCTCGCACTCAGGGTTCGCAGGGGAATTGGGAATCGAACGATCTCGGGCTGGTCGGGCTGGGTGCGCTGGCGTTTCTCTCCGCCGGCCACATGCCGGGGCGAGGCAAATACGGTGAGAACGTCGATCGGGCGCTCAAGTACATCGTCAAGAATGCCAAGCCGTCGGGACTGCTGAACATCGCCGATGCTCAGCGCGACCTTTACAACCACGGCTTGACGGCCTTCGTGCTCGGTCAGGCTTACGGGATGACCGACGATCCCGCGATTGGCAAGACGCTCGACAAGGCTCTCAAGCTGATCGCCAATACGCAGTGCGAGGATGGTGGCTGGGACTATCGGGCCAAGCGACAGCCGCATGGTCACGACCTGAGCCTCGCCGTCATGCAGGCCAAGGCGCTGCGGAGTGCCGTCGATAGCGGGTTTGAAGTGCGCGGCGATGTCATCAAGCTGGCGGTTCAATCGGTGCGAGACCACTACAAGGCGGACAACGGAGCGCGCGGCTTCGATGAGCGGGCGAAAGAGGGTGGCGGCCAGTTCACTTACGACGGCAATCGCGGCACGCTCGCAATGGCCGCGTGCGGCGTGGTCTGCCTCCAAGAGTTTGGCCAGTACGACGATTGGCGGATCCCGAAAAACCTCGACCTCATTTCAAAAGAGGTCTCGCGTCTCAAGCCGGTCAAAGGGAACGGCGAAGTCCCGTTCGACGCCTACACGCTCTACTACGTCGGTCAGGCGCTCTATCAGTCGGGCGGAGAAAGCTGGCGCACCAACTACCCGCTGCTGCGAGACCACTTGATTGCCTCACAGCTTCGCAAACCGGAACTCGCCGCCGAAGATGGTGCGTGGCGAGACACCCGCTGGGTCCACGGCAAACAAGGCAACCTGTACGGCACGTCCGTCGCCTGCTTCATCCTCGCGATTCCCAACCGATACCTGCCCATCCTGCAAGAGGGCAAGATCGAGGGGCTGCGCGAGAAGCTGGGGCAGAAGTGAGTGAGGCCATCGATCACACGGTTGGTCACGGATCAGAGTTTGGAGACAACGAATCATGATTCAGCAAATGAGAAGTCCGATTTTGCAAGAACTTGAGGCCCGCGTTGCGGAACTGCCGCAGGACGAGTTGCAGGCATTCTCAACGTGGTTCGAGGAATTCTTGGCGGATGCTTGGGACCGACAAATTGAGGCCGATGTCCTTGCCGGACGCTTGGACGGCGCATCGGGCCAAGCTGCGGAGGACTACAAGGCGGGACGTTGCACGCCACTATGAACCACCTGGCCACACCGGAGTTTTGGGGCTGCTATCGGAGACTTCCGCCTCCGATCCGAGAACTCGCAGATAAGAGTTTTGAACTGCTCCGCGACAATCAAGATCATCCCTCGCTGCGGTTCAAACGAATCGGTGAACTGTGGGTGGCACGAGTCGGACTCCGTTACCGCGCTGTGGCGCGAACCGATGACGACCATTACGTCTGGTTCTGGATCGGGCCGCACGATGAGTACGAAGAACTGTTGAAGGCGGCATACGCCTAAAGGAATTGGCCAAGCTTTCACCGACACTCAAGTTCTCCTGAATCGTTAATTTGGAATTTTCAACACTCCATGCTTTCCTTTGACGCCAGTTTGTTTGCGATTGCCGGAGCCGTGGCGGCTGCCGGGCCGATCATCATTCACCTGCTCAACCGCCGTCGGTTTCGGACGGTCAGTTGGGCGGCGATGGATTTCCTGCGCGAGGCCCTCGAACGCAACCGCAAGATTCTGCACATCCGCGATATTTTGTTATTGGCTCTGCGAGTGCTGGCCGTCGTGTTGTTTGGCCTCGTGCTGGCAAGACCCTTCTTCAAGGGATCGACCACCGGGGCGCTGTGGCATGGCGTACTGTTGGCCTTCTGTCTGCTGATCGTGTTTGGATCGGCCATCGGCTGGGTCACGTCACCGAAGGGACGCGGCAAGGCGTTGGGCTTCGGGTTGCTCGGCGGGTTGTTGGTGTCTTTGTTCCCGCTGTTTGGCATGTTGCGAGCATCGCGATCCGAGGGTGAGGCCGTGGCCAGTGCACGTGCTCCCGTCCATGCGGTCCTCGTCGTGGACAACAGCCGCAGTTTGGGAGTCGAAGCGCTCGGCGGGACGCTGCTCGATCGAGCCAAGGGGAAGGGGGCCGAGTTCATCGACTCACTCCCACCCGAGAGCCGCATCACGGTGATTCCGCTCGCCGGTTCCGAAGACCCGTTCACGCTCGACGCCTACCGCAACAAAGAAGACGCGCGGCGGGTGCTCGATCGCATCAAGCTGGTCGATGTCGA
>JAYUFF010000647.1:0-4642 GCA_043738825.1 Schlesneria sp. | reverse complement strand
ATCGCGGCCTCGCACCAGCGCGGGCTGGCCATCGAACTCTTGAATCCGCGCGTAGTGCCCCGTCGCGATGTGATCCGCACCGACACTGACCGCGAAATCCCACAGCTTGCCAAACTTCAGCCAGTTGTTGCACATCACGCACGGATTGGGAGTCCGCCCCGCCAGATACTCATCGACGAAGTAGTCCTTGATCCGCCCGAAGGCCTCCGCAAAGTTGAGGGCATGAAACGGAATGTCGAGCACATCGGCCACCCGCCGCGCATCGGCCGCATCCGACGCCGAACAACAGCCCTGCTTGTGAGGCTTGAGGCCGATGATGGGAAGGAGGGGTTGATGGTTGATGGTTGATGGTTGATGGTCAGAAGAAGAGGTCGAAAGACCAGAGTCCGATGGCAAACTCTTCGGCTTTGTCCCCTCGCCCCCGTCTTCGGGGGAGAGGGCTAGGGTGGGGCTTCTCTTCTCTTCGCCTATCCCTCGTCCCTCAGCCCTCGTCCCTTGGCTCTTCTCCAATCGGCAAGCCGTCTCTTTCTCGGTTTCGCCCGAGCGCATGAACAGCCCGATCACCTCATGGCCCTGCCGCTTGAGCAGCACCGCCGAGGCCGAACTGTCCACCCCACCACTCATCGCCAGCACAACACGAGGCATGAATCCAAACACCTTTCGCGAATACACGAACTTTCTGTGATCTCGTTCGATCACGAGTCAACCGTCTTGTTCAAGCTCTACACCAAGATTCC
The DNA here is from genome assembly GCA_043738825.1 of Schlesneria sp. Classification (GTDB taxonomy): domain Bacteria; phylum Planctomycetota; class Planctomycetia; order Planctomycetales; family Planctomycetaceae; genus Schlesneria. The sequence goes on along the minus strand of JAYUFF010000647.1, from coordinate 3,905 downwards.
CCGCCAAATCGGTGAGAGCTTCATTCAAGTGGCAGACCGCTTCCAATGCCTCACCACACTTTTCCCAGCCGCCGATACGAACTAGCTCATCACGTATCTGGGATGAAGCCCATACCGCTTCTGACAACGCCTCTTCAGTTTGAGACTTCCACCACAATAGGAACTGTTTTGCTATCCAATCCGATGGCATGACGCCATGAGCAATCTGCCCCTCTGGCGAAAAAGCCTCACTAATCCAATTCTCCAAAACGGTTTTGATTTCGGTTTCGGACATGATCACAACACCAAAGTCGAGCGTCACTGCCTATGAGAACTCACTTCCCAACAGGAGCCACCACCGCCTTCGTTGGTTCGGTCAGCAACTTGCCGATCTGGTCTCGCAGGGCATACGCCGCGACGAAGGTGATCGACACGAAGGCGAGCCACAAACAAATGTCCAGCACCAGCGACGGCGTGAGGCGACGGTCGAGTTTCCGGTAGCGAAAGTAGATCGTCGCCGCCGTGATCATCGGCAGAGTCAACGCCTGACCGAAGCCGCCGACGACCACCATCCACTTCGGTTCCTTGAACGCCAGAAACAAACAGAGGGCGATGACCGGGATCGAGATCGCGACGCGATGGATCACGCGGGCGCGGTCGGCCGGTTCGCGATAGGTCACGAATTTGGCGAGGCTCAGGAAGTCGGCAATCAGACGACCGTTGCCGGCACTCGACAGGTACAGCGTCTTGAACAGCACCGCCGCCGCGCCGATCAGGAACACCAACTGAGTCCACCCGCCAAACGAATCGATGAACATCCGCGACAGCGTCTCGATCATGTCCTTCTTCTCGGGCGAAAGGCCCTGCGGATGCAGCACGGCCGCGCCCATGAAGTAGAACGCCACCGTCGAGACCGTGAACACGATCATGCTCACCCACGCATCGAGGTGCATCACGCGCACCCAACCGCGGGCGCGTCTGGCCCACGCTTCGCTCTCGTCGCGCTTCCCGGCGTAGCGGGCATAGCCCTTCTCCAGACACCAGTACGGGTAATAGAACAGCTCCGCCGCGCCGACACCGGTGATGCCGAAGACGCCAAACGCCACCGCGACCCCCTCGGCGGGAACACCAAACAGCAGCCCCTGCCCCACGTCGGACCACACGATCGGAAACTTCGTGAAGGGGAGCGCAAGCGCCGCTGACACCGTGAGCAACGTGATGCCCACGACCAGCGTCGTCGTGATGATCTCGATCCGCCGATAACCGCCTTGCCAGAGGAGACCAATCGCGGCGAGACACGTGAAGACTGCCCACGGGTATTCGGGTCGCTCGCGAATCGCCGACGCCAGACTCGGCAGAAAGCTGTTCAATCTGTCCGCGAGGCCCGCCGACACCGAAGGAAACGTCAGATTGAGAGCCTGCCCCACCGTCCCCGTCATCGCACCCAGTTGGAACATCGTCGAGAGCATCATCAGCAGCCACCACCACGCCAGCCAGTGGGCACCCAGTCGCAAACCGGGCAACTCGTCGATGGCACCCAGCGTCGGCTTGCCCGAGGAGATCGCGTACCGGCCGAGTTCCGTTTGCACGAAGACTTTGACGACGCAGCTAAACAGGATCAGCCACAAAAACAGAAAGCCATGCTGCGCCCCAAGCGATGTCGTCAGCAGCAACTCGCCCGAGCCGACGATCGTCCCCGCGAGGATGATCCCCGGCCCGATTTTCCTCAGCGCGGCCCACAACGAAACGGGCGGCTCTTGAATCTCGCTCGCGGGAAGAGCGTAAGGATCGAAGGAAGTGGCGTCGGGCATGAGCAAGTCCTGGTTGGAGGATGGGCACTCTTGCCCGTCCGCAGGGTGGTGGATGTCAGATTGAAATCTGTTCGTGATGCAGGAAGACAAAGCCGGACGGGCAAGAGTACCCATCCTACGGGTACATTTCTTCTTGCCGCTCGCCTAATGACTCGCGGACTGCCGAATCGGTCGCTGCGGCTTGGATCAGGTTCGCGACATCTGCGGGATGCCACGCCTCCCACCAGCCGCCGAGGACGATGATGTACGCCCCGGCCTGCACCACACCGCTTCCCGCTTTCGGCAGCGTCCCAGTGGCAAGGGACATTCGCAGTATCACCCTGACTTTCCCGGAGCACAGTCCGAACCAGCGGGGTGGCTCGTAAATCGCACGCTCAATGTTTGACCACTGAATGACAAGTAGCCTTGGGCAACGTCGTAATTCACATTGCAAACCAAGCCGCCACGAAACAATCCCACCGCGATCCCGCGCGGCCGCCATTCCATCCGCGCGCAGTAGGCGAAGTAACCACCAACCGACGCCATGGCCAGTCCGGCTGGAATCATCCTTCGCAGTTCGTTCCAGTCGTCGGGATGCCCAATTAGAAGGACAGCCAACCACGGCAACTGCAATCCCATCGCCACGACACCAAAACCGATGGCGACTCGCAGGATCATGATCCAACGCCATTGTCGCGCGACGATCTTCATGACGGGCCTCTTTCGTCCAAGCGATCCAGGGCCGAAGTCCGGCTTAGCTTTGTTAGCCGGACTTCCCTCGGGGGAGGATGCACCCTGGAGAGAAGTCCGGCTTTCGGAAAAGCCGGACTTCGAGAGGGTTCACGGCGCAGAACGTCACACCGCGTCTTCCAACTCCACCTGCAACTGGCACCAGCGTTCTTCGGCTTCGTGCAGTTGCTCGTTCAGCGCGGTCACCTCGTTGTGCAAACGCAGAGCCTCGCCAGCGTCGGACGTTTCCAAGAGCTGGCGGCTCGACTGCTTCTTTTGATCGTCGAGGCGGGCGATCGTTTTTTCGGCGGTCGCGATCTCTTTGCGCACCGCGCGATCGTCACGCCGCGGAGCGCGAGTGGCCTTCGCGATCAGATGACTCGGCGCGGACGACTTCGCCGTCGCGGGCGGAGCCTTGCTCATGCGAGCGGCCTGTTGCTCCCGCTCACCGTCGTCGATTTCCTTGTTGACCGCGTAGAGATAGGCGTCGTAGCCGCCGCCGTAGTTGGTGACGTGACCATCGCGGACCTCAATGACACACGTCGCGACCCGCTTCATGAAGTGACGGTCGTGCGTCGTGAAGATCACCGTCCCCTTGTAGTCGGTCAGCGCCTGAGCCAGCGCCTCGACCGTATCGACATCGAGATGGTTGCCCGGTTCGTCGAGGACCAGCACGTTGTAATTGCTGAGCAACAACCCGGCGAGACAGACTCGCGCGCGTTCGCCGCCCGACAGGACCGAGATCGGCTTCTGAACGGCCGCGCCGCGGAACAGCATCGCACCGGCGATGTCGAGAATCGTCTGCGGCTTCGTCATCTTGGCCGCGTTCGTTTCGAGGTACTCCAGCACGGTCTGCTTTTCGGGCAGGCTGGTGTAAACGTGCTGAGCATACGTGCCGATCTGACATCCGTGGCCCCAGCGCGTCTCACCCGCGAGCGGTGGTAACGAATCGACGACCGTCCGCAGGAACGTCGTCTTGCCCTGACCGTTGTCACCGACGATGGCGGCTCGCTGACCGTGGTCGATCTCCAGCGTGATGCCGGTCGCGACCTGACGTTCCGGGTAGCCGATGGCCAGATCACGGCAACGGAACGCGGCTCCACCGCGCGGCTCCACCAACGGTGCCCGGATGCAGGCGGTCGGTTCATCGACGGCAATATCCGACAACTCCAATCGTTCGAGCTGCTTCGTTTTCGAGCGTGCCTGTGTCGCGGTACTGGCCCGCGCCTTGTTCTTCGCGATGAAGACTTCCAAGTCCTTCCGCTTCGCCATGATGGCGGCGTTCGAGCGGACCAGATGCTCGTGCTGTCCCTGCTGATAGACGAGGTACGCATCAATCTTGCCGGGATACATCGTCAGCTTGCCGCGCGTTAGATCGAGCGTGTGGCTGCACGTCGCATTGAGAAA
>JAYUFF010000646.1:0-4644 GCA_043738825.1 Schlesneria sp. | reverse complement strand
CTCGATCGAGCCGATTGCGCCGAACTGACTCCGCCGAGCAACGCACTCCCACGATCCGGAACTGAGACCGTTGTCCGCACCGAATTCGTGGCGACGACAGGTTGCTGCACGGCCACCTGCTGCGCTTGAACCGAAACACTTTGACTCAGCACAACAACGGCAACGATAAGTGATCGCATGATCGACCTCCGAGTACTCCGAACCGGTAAGATTCTAATCGGCCGCCGCTGATGTAGCCAAGAGGCAACCTCATGTCGCCGTGAGTGCAATATGAACGGCCTGCGCCGGGTCAGTGTCCGGGAAGTCGATGCGTGAGTGGGTGCCTCGACTCTCGACCCGGGCGAGGGCGGCTCGGATCATCAGCCGCGCAACGAGCAGCATGTTTTGCAGCTCCCAGCCTTGAGTCGAATTGAATTCGCGCGGGCCGACGTAGCGATCCCAAAACTCGACCTGTTGCAGAGCGGCCTCCAAACCCTCGGCATTTCGTTCGATCCCGACGTTCCGCCACATCTCACTGTTGAGCGAGTTGAGCAAGTCGTCGAGTTTCAGGCTCGCGTCGGCCGGTTGAGGCGATGGCGGATCGGGTTCGAGTGAGAGGGCGGTGAACTGATCGACCTCGCCCAACGCGGCGTCAGAAGCATTGCGACCGGCGCGCAGTCCGAAGACCAATCCTTCAAGCAGGCTGTTGCTCGCCAGACGGTTTGCGCCATGCAGACCACTCGATGTCACTTCGCCTGCCGCCCACAGTCGCGGCAATGTCGTGCGGGCTTCGTCGTCCACCGTCACGCCGCCGATCATGTAGTGCGCGCCGGGCCTCACCGGAATCTGATCGCGCGTCAGATCGAGGCCAAAGTCCGCGCAGACCTGTCCGATGTGCGGGAACCGTTCATGCACGAGGGCTTTGTCGAGATGAGTCACGTCGAGATAGACGCAGTGATGTCGCGTCTTTTCCATCTGGCGCGTGATCGCCCGACTGACGATGTCGCGCGGAGCGAGTTCCGCCGCCGGATCGTAGTCAGGCATGAACCGGTAGCCGTGGCAGTCTCGAAGCAGTCCGCCCTCGCCTCGCACCGCTTCCGAGATCAGATGTCGCGACGAACCGGCGATGTACAGCACAGTTGGGTGAAACTGCATGAATTCCATGTCGCGCACTTCGCAGCCCGCGCGAAACGCCATCGCCTGACCGTCGGCGGTCGCGATCTCCGGGTTCGTTGTCTCGCGGAACAGCCGTCCCGCTCCGCCCGTTGCGAGAATTGTCTGCTTGGCCCAGACGAAGGTCTTGCCATGCTCGGGATTCCAGACCAACGCGCCGTGACATTCCCCCTCGTGCGTGAGCAGATCAATCGTGAACGTCTTCTCCCAGATGTCGAGATGCGGTTCGCGACGAACTCGCTCGATGAGTGCCCGCATCACCTCCTTGCCCGTTGCGTCTCCCAAAGCGTGAACGACGCGGCGATGGCTGTGACCGCCCTCCTGTGTGAGGGCCATCTCGCCGTCGGTTTGATCGAAGACCGTGCCGAGCGTGATCAGTTCCCGAATCCGTTCGGGAGCCTCCCGCACGACGGTCTCGACGATGCTGCGATGGCACAGCCCCTTGCCAGCCGCCAGTGTGTCGGCCACATGGTTGGCGAAGTTATCGACAGGATCAAAAACTCCCGCGATGCCTCCCTGAGCGTACGCACTGTTCGACTGGCTGATGATGTCCTTCGTCGCGAGCACCACCTGTAACTTGGGATCGACCGCCAGCGCCGCCCGAATCCCCGTGATGCCCGCTCCAATGATCAGCACGTCCGTAAACAGATGCGGCACCCGCTTCGGATTGAACCGGACGAGGTAACGACGTTTGGGAGCAACGCGAAGCGGCGACATGGCAACCCGATCTTCAGGAGTTCACCACTGAGGAACGTAGTGAAGAGTCTTGACCACAGATTTCACAGATGGGCACAGATAAGAATAAGAATTGGACAAGAAGAATTGGAAAAGCCATTCGCTTCCTCTACCTTCTTCATGTCTTCGTCTTATCTGTGCCCATCTGTGAAATCTGTGGTTACATCCTCTTCTCTTCGCCTCGAATTCAATGCGGTTCAGAGTCGGCTCAACCCAGTTCGGCAAGGACCAGCGCACCCATTTCGGTGGTGCCTATGCTTGCACCACCAGCGGCGAGGTCGGCCGTGCGGTGGCCTTTGGCGAGGACTCGATCGACGGCTTGTTCAATCGCCACCGCTTCGGCTTCGAGTTTCAGAGAGTGTCGCAGCAGCATGGCCGTCGCGAGGATCGTGGCCAGCGGATTGGCGATCCCCTTGCCTGCGATGTCCGGAGCGGAGCCGTGAATCGGTTCATACAGGCCCGGTCCCGAGGAGCCGATCGACGCCGAGGGCAACATGCCGAGCGACCCCGGCAGCATCGAGCCTTCGTCGGTCAGGATGTCCCCAAACATGTTCTCGGTCACGACGACATCGAACGCCTTCGGTTTGGCCACAAGGTACATCGCCATCGCGTCAACGAGAACATTCTCGATCTGAATGTCGGGGAACTCATCCTTCATCACGCGCTCAAACACGCGCCGCCAGAGCCGTGACACTTCGAGGACGTTCGCCTTATCGACGGACGTGACTTTCTTGCGGCGTCCGCGCGCGGCTTGGCCAGCGAGACGAACGATCCGCTCAATCTCGTGCGTGCTGTAAATCATCGTGCTGTAGGAAGTCTCGCCCCCTTCGGCGTTGATCTCAGTCCCCGACTTGCCGAAGTAGAGGCCACCGGTCAGCTCGCGGAAGAAGAGGATGTCCGTCCCGCCGACGATCTCGGGCTTCAGCGGTGATGCTGAGACCAAATGAGGTGAAACAAGGATCGGACGCAGGTTGGCAAACAGCCCGAGTTCCTTCCGAATCTTGAGCAGTCCGACTTCCGGTCGAGTCTTCGCGTTCGGGTCATCCCACTTCGGACCACCCACCGCGCCGAGCAGGATCGCGTCCGACGACCTGCAGGTGGCGAGAGTCTGCTCGGGGAGCGGATCGCCAAACTCGTCGATGGAACAGCCACCGATCGGGCACGTCGAAAACGAGAACGAATGCCCAAACTTCTTCGCCACCGCGACGAGCACCTTCTCACCCTGAGCCACCACTTCCGGACCAATCCCGTCACCGGGAAGCAACACGATCTTCGCTTGCACTGGAAAGCACCTTTCGAGAATTGACGAGCTGTTTCGTTGCGGCGGCCACTTTACGGGACGAGCCGAATCGAGGGCAAGTTGGCGGGGCGATTACGTCGCCAGTCAAAATTGTTTTCACTGTACATCCAAGAGGAAGCCGCAGAACCACAGAGAACACAGATTTCACGGATGACACAGATAAAACGAAGACGATGCCTCAGTCCTCTTCATCCGTGCCATCTGTGAAATCTGTGGCCAGTCTTTTGCTTCAAAAATTGAGCCACCACTTGGCTCTGACAGGTGAGTGGAAGAGCAAGAAAAGATGGACCGCCAGTAGCACGAGGCAGCCGTGCGATCGCTACAACCCGCACGCACCTCGCCCCTTCGCTTCTCCGGCCATCTGTGCCGAAGCGCGGCATCAAGTCGGCAGGGACTCGATCCGATAAGAGCGATGACCGACCGAGGGGATTGAAAGGACCGACCGATGTTGAGATCAGCGTGCTTTGCTGCGGGAATGTTTCTGGGTTTGTGGGGTGTCGCGTTTCTGGCCATCGACAAACTGGTCATGCACGAACCCGAAGATCGCGACCCCGGCATTCGAGGAATGCTGGCCAAGCAAGTCGTTGGTCGAGAGTCCCGCCCGATCATCGACCCTCCCGACTGGGCCGCCTTCACGCTGTTGTCGATCGGCTCGGTGACGATGCTCTATTCCGTCGCCCTGCCGAAGCACTCGTGATATTCGTGCCATGAGGCTCCTCACAAAGTAGCCATCATCGCTCCGCGTGATGAGCCTTTCACGAGCGACGTTCGAGCATTTCAAACCCGCCGCCTCATGCAGCCGAAGTCTTCATCCGCCAGTCGAAACTGCGAACGAACTCGCGCGTTGATCGGGAGTCTGTACCACAAGGCTCATCACGCGGAGCGATGATGGCTACGTAAAGACGTGATTCAAAACAGAAGCCCGGCATTCGGAAATGCCGGGCTTCGTTCGTTCAGTTGCTGTAGGGTGCGTGGAGTCTTCAAAACGCACCGTCATCGGCCAAAACGGTGCGTTCCGAGGACTCCACGCACCCTACTCACCAACAGCGTCTTCACAGCAGATTGACCACCTTGTCGGCCAGCCCCTTCTCGCCCAGGATGATGTTGAGCTTGCCAGCCGAGGCGATCTTTTCGAGCACCTCCAACTCGCGCAGCCGCATCAGCACCGGGCTGTCGGCCAGCAGCTTGGCCGTGTTGGCCTGACTGCGGATCGCCGCCGTCTCCTCTCGCCGCGAGATCAGGTTGGCCTCGGCCGCCTTGCGGGCTTCCGTGACCTTGTTCATCAACTCCTTCATGTCGCCCGGCAGGATCACATCCCGGATGCCGACCGACGCGAGGTCCAACCCCAACTCGGCCGCTCGACGACGCACACCTTCTTCAATGTCCTTCGCGACGGCGTCCTTGTCCGTCAGGAACAGATCGAGTTCCCGCGCACCGACCACTCCGCGCAGCACGAG
>JAYUFF010000645.1:0-4644 GCA_043738825.1 Schlesneria sp. | reverse complement strand
TAGTCGCCGCTCACGAACTCAGCGGGCTGCCACCAGACGGCCACTTCGTAACCGGGGATGCTCGGCAGCGTCTCGGGCAGGAAGCCGCGCTGGATGCGGCGGCCCATCTCCATCGCCGCCTCGAGCTGGTGCGCGTGCTTGGCCTCTTCTTGCAGCCGCCGTCGTTCGAGAGCCGTCGCGGCGTGAGCGGCAAATGCGCGGATCAGTTGCTCGTCGAAGTCGCTGAAGCCCGCGTCGGCCTTGTTCAGGAGTTGCAGCACGCCGACCAGTCGCTCGTCCACGTTCGAGAGCACCGGCGCGGCGAGAATGTTGCGGGTGACGAATCCCGTGCGGCGGTCCACCGACGAATCCCAGCGTTCATCGTCGTGCGGTTCTGCCACGTGAGCGATCTGGTGATGTCGAGCGACCCAGCCAGTGACGCCATGCTCGATGCCGTGACGGATCTCGCTGATCTCCAGTTCCGTGACGACGCGCGTGTAGAGCTGCTGCTTTGACTCATCAATCAGAAACAGACTGGCTCGTTCGCAATCGACGGCATCGCAGACGCCATTGGTCACGATCTGGAGAATGCGAGTCAGATCGTGTTCGGTCGCCAACTGCAAAGCCACTTCCAGCAGTCGCGACAGCGCCACCACACGCGGATCGTCGGAGGAGGCGAGCGAATGTGAAACCGGACATCCCTGGAGTTTGACCGCCATGTGAGTGCGTTCCTTCGCGAAGTGCCTGTGTCGCGAGAAAGTCTATCGCATCCGAGGCACGACACCCAACCGGGATCGTTGAACCACCTGATCCCGGCTTCCGCGCGGTGCCACTCACGAGTCGGCCGCAAGCGAACGAATCTCGCCCGTTGCTGGAGTCGATCCCAGTCGTTCATCGATCCACGACGGATCGACGAACCGGCGCAGGAGCCAGCGAAAGGTGTGTTCGATCCGCGCCTCAGTGGCCTCGCGATCCGAAGTGCCAGCGGAACTGTCGGCCCAGACAAAACCGTGGAGTTCGAGTTTGGCGGGCCACTGTTCTTTCTGGGCGATGAAGTTGACTCGGTCCTGGATGCGCCGGCCCCAGACGACTCCAAACGTGTCGAAGAAATCGAGCCACAGCCGGTCGAAGCGGTTTGTCGTTCGCGAGCCTCGCGCACCAAAACGGCTGGCGAGCAGAACGGCCAACGCCAGCAGGCCCGTTGACCACAACCTCGCCCACCAGTGGTCTGCCAACCAGTCGGGACACGAGACTGAACTGGAGGCGACCAACATCCCGCAGGCCGCCGCGTAGCAGAGAATCGGCAGCGTGAAGCGTGTCCCACAGTAGTTACCTGCTCCCATGACGAGGACGAGCAGAAAGGCGACGAGTTGCGGAGTCTCCAGTTGCAGGCCCCTCACTTCACTCCCTTGCAGCCAGAGCGAGAGGACTGGCCAGCCGAGCACGAGGAGCAGCGGGAACTGGATGAACCACGTCCAGACTCGGGTGCCGGGCCGTCTTGAACCGAGTACGGCTATCGGCGGACACAGGGCGAGTACCGCCGAGGCGTACCACAGATGATCGGCCACCGCACTTGAAGCGACTCGCAGTCCGTGGTCGCTCACCCAGGAAACCGTCCAGAGTGCGAAGGCACTCACAGCCCAGAGCCACGCCGAATCGAGCGTCGTCGCTCGCACAGCGCGCCGTGCTCCGATGATTACTCGCCATGCCAGCACGAGTCCGAGTGCAACGATCACGCAGGTTATCGCAGTCGGTGTGGTCAATTCGGTTCTGCTGAGTGGTTCGACGGGGAGTCAGGTTAGCGGTCGCTGGCAACACGCGAAGGAACGCGGCGACTCGTGCGGGGCTTTGTCACGCCAGGCGCGTGGCAGAAATTCATTGACTCACACCGACCCGCAGCGTGAACGAGGGGCTTTGGCCGCGATCCCTCGTTCACGCTGCGGGTGAATGGCACTCACTTTAGGTAGCCACGGTCGCCAGACCGTGGGATTTTGCGGTAACGGTGCGATCCCCACGCTCTGGCGAGCATGGCTACGAATCTAAAGTGAGTGCCATTCACGCTGCGGGTTAGTGTGGTCCGGTCGATGATTCGCGACTGCGGTCAGGCCATCACCAGTCGAATCGGCTCCCGACAATCACTACAGGCGTCACCTTGTCGCACAGTCTACGCCTCTTTTCAAATCGAAATCGTTTGACTGACTGGAATAGCCCGCCTCGTCCGAAAACTTAGGGCAGAGATGCAACCCTGCGTCCAAGGACATGTCGAGGCCACCAGACAAGGTGTCCGGAAGTGTGCTCGACAGTCCCTCACGTTCCACGGCCCCGCTTCTGTAGGAGAGTCTAAGATGAAATTCGCATGGATTACCGCCGCGCTGGTTTGTTTCGCCAGCATCAACAGTGCCGACGCCGGCATGTTCCACCATCACCGCAGCAATGGCTGTGGTTGTGCTCAGGCTTCGTGCGCCGCTCCGGCCCCTTGCTGTGCCGCTCCCGCTGCCTGTGCTCCTTCGTGTGCGCCGACGTGTGCCGCTCCCGCCTGTGCGCCAGCGTGCGCTCCGACCTGCTGTGCTCCGGCCCCGACCTGCTGCAACACCGGTTGCAACAGCGGCTGCCACAGGTCGCACTGCTTCAAGATGCCGAAGATCAAGTGCCCCAAGATCCGCTGCTGCAAGGTTCGCAAGAGCTGCTGCAACACGGGTTGCTCGACGGGCTGCGCCCCGACGTGCGCCGCTCCGGCCGCTTGCGGACCGAGCTGTGCTCCGACGTGTGCCGCTCCGGCTGCTTGCTGCCGCTGAGCTGTCCTGACGACGAAGACGACCGAGTGACTTAGCCCGTCCCCGAGGACAGTCGACAGAATCGCGGCGGGCCATCGGAATGTGAGGCAGCGTCTGGGGGAGGCAACCCTCCCCCAGACAAGTCTCGCGAGACAGACTGTTCGCCACGTGCGATCCATCCAACCCGCGGCCCGCAAGCTGCGAACGATGACCGTCGCACACGGCTCGCAAGACGATCACTCCATCGACGGTCGCAAACCTACGACTGTCGAAGCAACTTTAGACGAAACATGAGAGGTGACGGATCCCTTCGCGGAACCGGCACCTTTTTTTGTTCTTTAGGAAGACATCATTGGTCATTGGTCATTTGGTTTTGTGAGCTGGAGGTGACGAGGCCAGTTCATTCCCCGCGATGCAAGCGAGACGTTTAGCCGCAACGCCAACGGCGTGCGAGCGATCCAAGGTTGGCCCGCATCAGCTCCCACGCCGCCGGCGTTGGGGCTAAACGCGGCGATGTCCTCAATCGCTCCTGCTACCCACCATCCACCATCCACCATCCACTCACCCGGTAGACAGCGAAGGCGGCGACATACGCCAGCGTGGTCATGTAGGTAAAGGTGAAGATCGACCAGCCCCACGAGTTGGTTTCGCGGCGGATGACCAACAGTGTCGAGGCACACTGCGCACAGAGGGCGAAGAAGACCATGATCGACAGCGCGACCGGGATCGAATAGACGGGGCGGCCATCCGCCCACTTCGAGTCTCGCAGCGCCTGCTGCAAGCCGGTGTCGGACTCATCCACGTCGCCGCCCAAACTGTAGATCGTGCCGAGCGTCGCGACGATCACTTCCCGCGCGGGGAACGACGCGAGGACACCGACTCCAATCCGCCAGTCCCATCCCAGCGGACGCACCGCCGGTTCGATGGCCTTGCCAAACCGACCAAGGAAACTGGTTTCGAGCAGTCTCTCTGAAATCCTGTTCCGCTCGGCAACAAGTTCATCGAGTGGCTGCAAACTGGCATCGATGGCCTTCAATTGCGCGGACACGAACGACGTTTCCAAGGTGGGCGAGACCATCATCCCTGTCGCCGCCGCTTTCTTTTGAGTCGCCTCCCAATTCTTGCGTTGCTCGCGGAGCTGGGATCGCTGCTTGATCTCCGTCTCGAACTGCGATTCCAGCGGTGCGATTTCGGCGATGGCCTGCTGTTCCTCCGTATGGTCAGCGGGAAAATAGCTGGCGGCCCAGACGAGAATCGAGGTGGCGAAGATCAGAGTGCCGGCTCGCAGGACGAAGGCTTTGACGCGGTCGTAGACTCGGTGGGCGACGATCCTTGGCGACGGCCATTTGTAGCTGGGCAACTCCATCACGAACGGCGGCGTCTCTCCCTTGAACAGCGTCTTCTTGAGCAGCCAGGCGACCGGGATCGCGACCGCCGCGCCGAAGAACGTCATCACGAACATCATCACCCCGTGGAGCGTGATCCAACCGCCGGCCCACGTCGCCTCGGGAAAGAACGCGGCGATCATCAGCGTGTAGACCGGGATGCGCGCCGAGCAACTCATCAGTGGGGCGACGAGGATCGTCACCATCCGATCCCGCCGGTTCTCGATCGTGCGCGTGGCCATGATGCCGGGGATCGCGCACGCGAACGACGACATCAGCGGTACGAACGACTTCCCCGACAGACCGACCTTCACCATCAGCTTGTCCATCAGGAAGGCGGCTCGCGCCATGTAGCCGCAGTCTTCCAACAGCGCGATGAACAGGAACAGGAAGCAAATCTGAGGCAGGAACACCAGAATGCCGCCCACGCCCGCGATGACTCCATCCACGATCAGACTGTGCAACGGACCGGGCGGAAGCAGCGAGCCGACTTGTCCGCCGATCCA
>JAYUFF010000644.1:0-4648 GCA_043738825.1 Schlesneria sp. | reverse complement strand
TCGAAGCTCCGTGACCGTGGCACCCCCATTTGAAACAGGCAATGGCCCTGGCTGACCCCGTCGGGTACGTTCTTCCCGCCGTTCGCTCAAATCGGCGAGGACCTGCTGGTCAAGTCGCCCTCATGCGCCGAGTCGCATGCCGCTTGCGGGACCGGCGTAATCGGAGGCTTCGGAACCTGTGTGAGAAGCCTTGCTCGTTGTGTTGGTTGCTCTACGGCAACAAAAAAGGTTGCAGTTTGACCACGGTCAGAACCCGGCCTATATTCACTTTCGACAACGCGGCTGTCGTCGCGAGAACACTCGCTGACGACCTGCCACAGGGATTCGGGGCCACATTGTCACGCCAGCGTGTACTTCGAGGGGGAGTACGCGGGATCGGCGTGCCTTGTCTTGTCTATCGAATCCGAGGGGGCCTTCATGTCGTTCTCTGCGCTCATCCGGCGGACGGTCGTTGCTTGGACAACGGTTGCCATCGTCGGTGTGGTTGGTTCGCCAACCCTGCTGTCCCAAACCAACTCTTCCCGTCCGCAAAGTGTCGTCGAAGCCGTCAAAGACGAGCAGCAGGCGATCCGCGACGGGGCCGAACTGCGGGCCTCACGCCGCTGGGCGGAGGCGATCGAACTCTACGACAAGTCGCTGAAGACCTGGCCGGACAGCGACTCCCTGAAGCAGGGGCTGCGTCAGTCAAAGATTCAATTCTCGATCGACCGCCGATATTCCGACCGGTCGTTCCTCGACAAGATGCTGCCGCTGTCGCGGGCCGAGTCGCTGACGTATCTCGACGATGTCCTCGAAAAAGTCCGACGCTATTACGTCGAAAACGTCAGCCCGACGCATCAGCTTGCCCACGGAACCGAAAGCCTGTACTTCGCCCTCAGCAACGAGAAGTTTCTGAATCGCAACCTGCCTCAGGCCGATCCGGCGCGAGTCACGCAAGTCCGTCGGACGCTGCGCGAAGCGTATTGGAACAAGCAAGTCACCAGTCACGATCACGCTCGGCGAACTGTGACCGAATTGTGCGATCTGATGCAACGAGAACTCGGCCTGCCCCCGGCGGCGGTTGTGATGGAGTACGTCTTCGGCGGATGCAACTCGCTGGACGACTACAGCAGCTACCTGACGCCCGGCAAGTTGGATGACCTCTACAGCAACATCGATGGTGAGTTTGTTGGCATCGGGATCGAGATGAAGGCTGAGACGGGCAAGGGCCTGTTGCTGGTCAACGTTCTCTCCGAAAGTCCCGCCGAAGAGGCGGGTGCTCTCTCCGGCGACCTGATCGTGGGGATTGATGGCAAGGACAGCCGCAAGATGTCCACCGAAGATGCCGCTCAGTTGCTGCAAGGGACTCAGGGGAGTCATCTGCGTTTGACTCTGGCCGATCCGGCGACGGGCGAAGAGCGGGTCGCCACGCTGACTCGCCGATCCGTCAAAGTGAAGAGCGTCCCCGTCGCCAAGATCATCGACCGAGCCAGCGGCATCGCCTACCTCCGCATGACCGGATTTCAAAAGAACACCGTCGAAGAACTCGATGCCGCCCTGTTGCGACTCAACCGCGAAGGAATGCAGGCCCTGATCTGGGATGTGCGAGGCAATCCCGGCGGCTTGCTCAACTCGGCGGTCGAGGTGCTCGATCGGTTCATCGACGACGGCGTGCTGGTCTCGACGCGAGGACGGACGCAGGATCAGAACTCGATCTATTCGGCTCACGCCAAGGGAACGTGGAAGGTGCCACTGGTGCTGCTGACCGACGGTGACAGCGCCAGTGCCAGCGAGATCGTGGCGGGAGCCGTTCACGATCATAAACGCGGGACCATCGTGGGCCGCAAGACGTATGGCAAATGGTCGGTGCAGAGCATCCTGCCGGGCCAGGCCGAATCGGGTTTCCGACTGACGACCGCCAAGTTCTACTCGCCGAATGGTGAGACCTACGGCAAGATCGGCATCAAACCGGATATCCTGATCGCCGACGATGCGACTCCCGCCGTGGCTCGCCGCAGTCGCCGCAACAATGACTCGCTGGACGATGACCGCGATGTCAAAGCGGGACTCGATGTCCTCCGCAAGCAACTGGCCAAACGATGAGTGACGGATCGGCCAACGACTGGATCTACTCCGGACGGGGCGTTCAACCGACGCTCCGTTGGTCGTTTACGGTCGATGCTCCGCTGACCGATGTCCGTCTGGCGCGAGAAACGGGCGAGGTCATCGCGGCCGATGTGTCGGGCGGACTCTACCTGTTGGATCGCGGAGGTCGCGTGCAGTCGCTGACTCGAACGCGGCATTCGCTGCAACGAGTCGCCTGGTGCGACAACGGCACGGCCGGCGCGGCGGCCTTCGACAACACGATGGTCGGCTGGTTCGACCGTCGGTTACAGTTCAGTTGGACGCGCGAGATGCCCGACGAGGTGCTCGCGATCTCGGTCGATCCGCACGGCACTCACGTGGCGGTCGCGATGGCCAACGGCGTGAGCATGGTTCTCACGTCGGACAATAAAAAGTACAGCCGATTCGAGACGGTGCGTCCGTTGAGGCACCTCCAACTGCTCGCCACTTCGACCGACATGCTGGCCGCCGCCGACCACGGTCTGGTTGGCCGCTACGCTCTCGGCGGCAAAGCCATCTGGACTGAAAAGCTCTGGTCCAACGTGGGCGATCTGGCCGCAACGGGCGATGGACGCAACGTCTTCCTCGCGGGGTTCACTCACGGCGCGCAGCTCTACGATGGCGAAGAGGGTGCCTCGCGCGGGACGTTTGTCACCGAAGGGACCGTCGGCCTGGTCGCGTGCGGATTCACAAAGAAGCATCTCGTCGCGTCCACCCTCGAACGACAGTTGTTTGCCCTCGACGAGGGCGGTGACCTGGTCTGGCACCTCACCGCGCCCGAGGACATCAATCGAGTCCTCATGTCACCGCTGGGCGATTGGATCGTCTGCGGCTTCGCGTCGGGACGCATCGTCCGACTGGACAACAATCGCTGAGCGTTCGCGTTCCCGCGATGTGTCGCCACGTTCCGCTTCGTCGATTCGCGTCTGCCATTCGCGTGCCGCGAGCTCTCTCCGCGCGAGTCCGATGGACGTTGTTACAAAACGTTCGCGAGGCACGAAAGCCGTGTTGACCCCTTCCGGCGAAGCCTCTATGTTCCCGCAGCACGCTGGGTCAGTCAGTCGGCAGGGCCAGCGAGCAACAGTTCCCCTCAAGCTCTTTTCGATTTCAAAGACTGCTCGTTCCACCCGGTGCCGCGATTCGTTCGCGTCATCACAGTTCGCGAGGTCAACGGCAAGGATGCCCGAGGCCCGCAGGCTGGTGAGACGAGTTCGGGTTGGTTCTCGCAAGGACGCGAGGCCGGCCCGTTTGTCTTGTCCCCGACCGATCGCCCCGGAAGCAATGGACTCCTTCGCCCCCCTGGGATCCGTTGCTTCCGGGCATTTTTTTCTTTGTGAGACCGGCGGCGAGTCAGGCGGACTATTCAGGCTTCTATCCGGCACCTTGTCGGAGGCTGAGTTCCACGACCACAAGGCTACTTCTTCAGCTTGCCGACTCGTTCGCTGCACTCGCGCAAGTGGACCAATGCTCGCTCGTAGCGTTCCCGACACCGGGCGAGTGCCTCTTGTTGCTTGGAACTGGACTCGATCTGCTCGGCCTGCCGCATCGCCTTCAATTCAAAGTCGTGAACTTGCAGTGCGATCAGATAGTCCTGCCACGGATCGGTGATCTTGCCGGAAGAGCAGCCCGCGACGAACAGCAGCAACGCGGCCATGCGTTTCATTGTCAAACCTCACGCACGATAGATCGGCCCACACTTCGCGAGGCGGCACACCAACCAAGCCCCGCGCTGCGGACGTTAGTTGATCTCAACTCATTTCGGAAGACTTGCTCGCAATGAATGGACAGTTCGATGCCTTCGCATACCTCGCCAGAGCCATCAGCGGGAAGTAGAGGCTGTAGTAGTGATAGCGCAGATAGAAGACTCGCGGGAAGCCGGTGCCAGTGAATTCGGTTTCGTGCCACGTCCCGTCGGGTTGCTGCGTGGAGAGGAGATAGTCCACGCCGCGCTGCACCGCCAGCGAGTCGGACTCACCGGCTGCGATCAGACCGAGCAACGCCCACGCGGTTTGAGAGGCCGTCGGGATGCCGGTCCCTCGCAGGCTGGGGTCGTCGTAGCTGGAAGCGGTCTCGCCCCAGCCTCCGCAGGGTTGCTGCTTCGACGTCAGCCAATCGACGGCTCGACGCAATCGCGGATCGTCGGGCGAGACACCGTTCGCGATCAAGCCCACCAGCACCTGCCATGTGCCGTAGAGGTAGTTCACTCCCCAACGACCATACCAGCAGAAATCGTGCTGCTGATCGCGCCAGATGAAATCGATCGCCCGCTTGTGAATGTCGCTGTCAGCCGGGATGCCGAGTCCCGCGAACGATTCGAGCACGCGCGCGGTGATGTCCGACGTGCTGGGGTCGATCATCGCGTTGTGATCGGCGAACGGAACCTTGGTCAGCACCTCGCGTGTGTTGTCGGCATCGAACGCGCCCCAGCCGCCGTCCTTACTTTGCATGGTCTTCAGCCCGCGAACGCCCCGCCGCATCGCCTGCACCATCGGCGCGGCGGCTTCCAGTTCGGCAATCGCCTTCTCCGCTGTGGCTGAACGTCCGC
>JAYUFF010000643.1:0-1738 GCA_043738825.1 Schlesneria sp. | reverse complement strand
TCTCACGGCCACGTCGAAGCTCCGTGACCGTGGCACCCAATTACCCAGATTCAACAAGGCGATGGCCCGGCCTCTCGGCCGCATCCAAAAGGAAGCGGCCGAGCCACAGATCACACAGATTTCACGGATCAAACGCAGACCAGGAGCACTACTTTTTTGTTCGCCTCTTCATCTGTGAAATCGGTGGTCAGTCTTTTGCGTCACCGTCTGCATCTGAAATGCGCGCAGGATGACAAGCCGTTGCGACCATGTCGTACGACTTGATTGCAGGCCGTGAATGGTCCGGTCAGAGAATCGCTCCGGCGACGCAGGCGGTCAGGTTGCAGGCGAGGGTTCCACCGATCATCGCTCGCAGGCCGAGGCGGGCCAGGTCGCCACGCCGTTCTGGCGACATGCTGCCGAGGCCGCCGATCTGGATGCCGATCGAGGTGAAGTTGGAGAAGCCGCACAGGGCATAGGTCAGGATCGTCACGGTGCGAGGGGCCAGCGCGGCGGGGTTCGTCTTGATCAGATGGCCCAAGTCTTGATAGGCGATGAACTCGTTGAGGGCCATCTTGATCCCGAGGAACTCGCCCGCCTTCAGGCAGTCAACGGGAGCGATCCCCATCAGCCAGGCCATTGGCGCGAACAGGTAACTGAACCCCGTCTGGATCGTCCACTGCTGTCCGAACTGCGCTCCGAGCAACCCGAGCAGTCCGTTGAGCAGCGCGACGAGCGCCGTGAACGCAATCAGCATCGCCGCGACGTTGATCGCCAGTTTGACTCCCTCCGATGCGCCGATCGTAGCCGCCTCGAAGATGTTGGCTGCCTCACACGGGATCTCAATCGGGCCGTCGCCTCGCGTTCGGGGCGACTCGGTCTCGGGCAGCATCAGCTTCGCAATCAGCAGCGCCGCCGGGGCTGAGATCACCGAGGCCGTCACCAGATGACCGGCATCCACGCCGAAGCTGATGTAAACCGCCATGACTCCGCCCGCAATGGTCGCGAAGCCGCCGACCATCACCGCGTTGAGTTCCGACAGCGTCATCGTCGGCAGGAAGGGACGGATGAGCAGCGGCGCTTCAGTCTGTCCCATGAAGATGTTCGCGCTGCACGACAGCGTCTCGGCCCCGGACGTTCCCAGCGTGTACTGCATCAGCCACGCGAAGCCCTGCACGATGAACTGCATCACGCCGAGGTGATACAGCACCGACATCAGGCACGACACGAAGATAATCGTCGGCAGAACCCGAAACGCGAAGTGCCCGACCGGTGCGTCGGGGAAGACGATCCTCGCCCCCTCGGTCGTGTAGCCGAGCACCGCCGTGAACCCGTCGCCGATCGCGCCGAACAACTGCCGTCCCGGCTCGGTCTTCAGCACCAGCAACGCAAGCACGAACTGAAGCAGAGTCCCGCCGATCACGATGCGCCACGGCACGCGGTTCCGGTGAGAACTCATCGCCCACGCGAGACCGAGGATCACGGCGTAGCCGAACAGACTGATGCAGCGTTCCATCATGAAGAGCCTCGGTGGGACGTTTCGGATTGGAGTGTTCGGAGTTAGGCGAGCGGCAAGAGTTGTCGTACCGCAGATTGAAGCCTGACGCGCAAGCGAAGGATGCTGGGCAATGGATCCTTCGCTTGCGCGTCAGGCTTCAATGGGTCAGGGGCTGTGCATTTTCTACTTCCGAGAGTTGGCGTCGGAGTTCAAGTCACCCGCAGCGTGAGCGAGGGCGGACGCTCCACGGTCTGGTCGATT
>JAYUFF010000642.1:0-4659 GCA_043738825.1 Schlesneria sp. | reverse complement strand
CGATCGTTGGTCACTTCGACTTGCAGTTGAAGGCTGGGCAGCAAGTTTCCCTGGATGCGAGTCTTCCAGCCGGTAAAGCCGGACAGTTCCTGGCCCTGATAGTGATACCAGCCACCCGCCACACGGACATCGTGCCGTTGCATCATGCGGCCCGGAATTGGGGTTGCCACCTCCATGTCAACTCCGTGGAGTGCGCTGCCGATGACTCGCCGCTGATCGAACAGGATCTGATGGCCGATGAACCGTTCGGAGCCGGCCACGAAGTTTACCGAGAGCAATTTCTCGGTCACTCCGGTGGGAAGGTAAACGTTGCCCCGCATGTCCCACAGTTTGCCGAGCGTCTCGAGCCCGAAGCCCATCTGGCTGAACAACGCTCCGCTGGTGTTGTCGTAGTCGTAGTACGCGTTGGCTCCGAAGATGCGATCAAATCGTTCCGAGTGATAGCGGAAGCCGCCTCCGAGATTCGTGCCCCAATTATCCGTGGTGGCTCGAAAGCCACGAAGGTCTCCAAAAAACATCCCCTTCCCGACAAACGCATAAGGCATCAGTTCGACGGGGACAATCGAGGACTCGCGGCCGATGGCTGGTCCCGTCAACACCCCCGCTCGAACCTTGGCACCGAAAGCTTCGCCCGATTGTCCGGTCAGTTGATCGCTGAACAGCCAGCCATCTTCCACGGTATCGCCGAATTGAGTCTGAGCGGGTGCCTGCTCCTCCTGGCCGACGGCCATTCGTGAGGACATGACGAGCGCCATGCCCAGGCTGAGCCACAGCAGACTCCGCATGCTCACCGAGATGCGAAGCCAGAATCGGTTGGTTGACACGTACATCGAGTCACCTCTGCGGTTGCGTGTGGACGCGGTCAGACCACGTCCGAGAACCGGATGGGGGCGATTGTTGCTTGCTCGTGTGGAACCCGGACGTTGCGATGCGGGCCGAAACCCGGCGCAGCGACCGTGACCCAATCGGGCAAGGTTCGAAAGCGGATGTGATTCAGGAGAAAGGGACGGCGGGTTGTAGCGGTGGGCCAAAACCGGATCAATCCGAATCAAGACCACCCGGCGACGGAAAGCCCCGTTTCACGCCGTTTTCTGGAAGAATAATGGCACCGCGCGTCCCTTCGTCTCCGCACTCCGGCACGTTCTGCCGTCGCGACGGACTCTGCGAGCCGTTCGCGCTGAGATCGTCTGCCCTGCTGTAGCCCGAACCCCTTGGTCCGGACGAGACGACGGGCTAACAATGGGGACTCGTCCGACAGTAGTACTGTAGTCCCGTCGCTCCGCCGACGGGACCGTCGCGGATGCAGGTTTACACAGAGTCGCCGCGCGTCCCGCCGACGGAGCGGCGGGACGACAGTAGATCAAGTCATCTCGGTCGGACCACTTCCGCTTTGCGAGACCACCGGTATCATGGCCGCCATTCATTCGGGACCAGCAACACGAGGAGCAGCCAACATGGTGGAGCAGGTTTATCTCGCGATCGATCTGGGGGCGGAGAGTGGTCGAGTCATGGCGGGAATCTTCGATGGACAACAGGTGCGCCTCGAAGAGTTGCATCGGTTTCCGAACGGTCCCGTGCATGTGGCCGACACGATGCGCTGGGACTTGCTGAGGCTGTGGTCCGAAATCCAGACGGGACTCGCCAAGGCCGCCACTCGATTCGGGCAGAGCATCGTGTCCGTGGGCGTCGATACGTGGGGCGTGGACTTCGTCCTCTTATCCAAGACGGGCGAGATGCTCGGCCAAGCCTACAACTATCGTGACCCGAGGACTCGCGGCGTGATGGAGCACACGTTTCAACGAGTCCCCCGCGCCGAAGTCTTCGCGCAAACCGGCCTCCAGTTTATGGAGATCAATTCGCTGTACCAGTTCATCGCCATGAATCAGGCCAACGGGCCACTGGTCGCTCAGGCCGACCGGTTCCTCATGATTCCCGACTTCTTCCATTGGTTGCTGTCGGGCAGTCGAGTCGTCGAGTTCACCAACGCCACGACGTCGCAGATGTTTCACCCGACGAACCGCACATGGGCATTCGACCTGCTGCGGAAGCTCGATCTGCCGACGCAGTTGTTTGGCGATGTTGTCGATCCGGGAACGAAGCTCGGTCGGCTGCGCGAGGATGTCGCGCGGCGAGCCGGCTTGCCGCGTCTGGACGTGGTCACGCCCGCGACGCACGACACGGCGGCGGCTGTCGTCGCCGTGCCAACCGATCGAACCGGCTCCGCGAGCTGGGCCTACATCAGTTCGGGCACATGGTCGCTGATGGGCCTCGAACTGCCGCACGCGGTCCTCACGCAACGTGCTCTCGAACTGAACGTCACCAACGAGGGAGGCATCGACGGTACGTATCGCCTGCTCAAAAACATCATGGGCCTGTGGCTGGTGCAGGAATGCCGGAAGTCGTTCGAGCGGAATGGCACGGCCTACGACTACGGCCTGTTGGCGCAGGCGGCTCGCGATGCCCGGCCGTTCCGTGCGTTCGTTGATCCTGACGATCAAGCGTTCCTCGCGCCGCCCGACATGCCCGAAGCGATTCGCGACTGGTGCCGCCAGACCAATCAAGAGATCCCCGACAGCGAGGGCGGTCTCGTCCGCTGTGCCCTCGAAAGCCTGGCCCTCAAGTACCGCATGGTCCTCGGGTGGCTGGAAGAGTTGTCCGGTGAGAAGACCGAGGTCATTCACATCGTCGGCGGCGGGACGCAGAACGAACTCTTGAACCAGTTCACTGCGAACGCGACCGGCCGTCCCGTGGTAACCGGTCCGATCGAAGCCACCGCGCTCGGCAACATCCTCGTACAAGCCAGGACAGCGGGAGCCGTCGGCTCGCTCGCGCAGATCCGCGACGTGGTGCGAGCCTCCTCCACTATGAAACGCTACGAACCTCAGAACACGCTGGCGTGGGACGAGGCATACAGCCGCTTCGTCGAACTCCAACGACGCGCTCGATGATCAGCGATCTGTCCTGGCTCGGCTGATGCAAAGCGTTCACAGCCAGTTCAATGCGAGAGGGGGGAGTCGAACCCCCACGCCGATTAAGGCACTGGATCCTAAGTCCAGCGCGTCTGCCAATTTCGCCACTCTCGCGGTGGAGTCGTTTCGTCGAGCGGGCGGGATTCTAACCACCGCTCGTTCGTTGGGTAAGCCTCCGGCTTGCCCGTCCATGCTCGTCACCAACTGTTGCTGACGAATGTCGGGTAAGCCGGAGGCTGACCCAACCCACCCCGCCGAGGGGAAGGAACAACAGCGCAGATCGAGCAGTTGTTGCGGACACGTTCCGATCTCGCGCGCGGCCTGAAGTGAGAGGTTTTTCAACGAGCTGCTTTACCACGCACGGTGGAAGGTGAGTTGCTTAACAGTCTGTTGAAAAAGGAACGTAGGGTGGGGCCAGCGGCGCTTCGACGCGCCGGCCCACCAGGAAACGCCGCGACTTCTGATGGTGGGCCGGCGCTCGAAGCGAGCTTGTCCCGCCCTATCGGTGATTTTCAATGGGCTGTTAACCGCGTCGGCAGCGTCCCGCGCGTGAATGGTGAAACGGGGTCCAACGTCGTTCGACGCGCGGGGCGTTGCCCACGCGGCTCAACGAAGCAAATGTCCCGCATTGTCCAGCGTGAGGTATAAATCGCGATCCCTCGACCAGTCGTCGGTGTTCGCCAAGTCAGCCTGAGACTCACGGCGAACGTCGCGGCGAGTCAATTCCCTGCACAGGACTCGGGAGATTCGACCATGTTTCGTCGCGTTGGTTGCTTGACCGCACTGCTGCTCTTGTTCGCTTACAGTGCCCCGGCACAGGACATTCAGCGAGGCACAATCAAAACGATTGATGCCGAGAAGAAGTCGATCACCGTCACGGTCGGAGGCAAGGACCGGATGTTCACGATCTCGGACGACACGCGGATTCGCTCGACCAGCGGCGGTGAACTCGACGGCAAGACGGTACTGCTGGGCCTGCGGCCAGCGGCTGGCAATGCACCCGCAGGCAACGCCGATCAGAATCCGGGTGGAGGCATTGTACGAGGCCGCATCAAGAAGATGGACATCGATAATCTGAAGCTGACTCTGACCATCGACGGCAAGGACCGTGAACTGACTCTGACTGAATCGACACAGGTTCTCGGCAGCAACGCCGACTCGCTCAAGGAACTCTTCCCAGTTTCAAAGTAGGGTGGGGCCAGCTCGCTTCGAGCGCCGGCCCACCCTGATGAAACGCCGAGAATTGCTGGTGGGCCGGCGCGGCGAAGCGCCGCTGGTCCCACCCTACATTTTGTACAACGTCAAACGGGACGGAGCCGTGGGACAGCCTTGTGAGCGTAGCGAACAAGGCTGTCCCACGTGCTATGATCCCAGCCGCATCAACCCGTGACCCATGTCCCCGGTCCAAACAGTCCTCGAAGGGCGTGGGAGAAACGCCGAGCTTGACTCCACCGCTTGCTTTCCTCGGCGCGAAGTCGGTAGGGTTTTGCACGCTTTGCCGTTCTGGAGGGAAGCGGCTGTGCGTGTCTGGCGCGGCAGCGGTGAGTCTGATGCGGTGTTGATGGCTGCTGGTTGATCGCAACGCTTCACGTGCACAACACTTCACGATACTTCACGATTGCAACGCTTCTCGTTCTCAACGCTTCCCGTTCGCAAGTCTGCTCTGTCCGTGTCGCTCACCCCTTCCAAG
>JAYUFF010000641.1:0-1742 GCA_043738825.1 Schlesneria sp. | reverse complement strand
ACCTCAGTCCGTAGGGTGCGTGAAGTCTTCGGAACGCACCGTCATCGGGAATGCCCGTCGCCAACCGGTGCGTTCCGAAGACTCCACGCACCCTACGTGTTCCACCCGGACAAGTTGTCGACAAAGCCGGGGCCATCGAAGACTCTGACCCCGCCACCCAAGCCGCGAATTGCTGGTCGGAATCGTCACACGTCCAAATCTTTCACGTCGAGGGCGTGTTTCTCGATGAACTCGCGGCGGGGTTCGACGGCGTCACCCATGAGGACTCGAAACATTTCATCGGCGGCGGCGGCGTCTTCCATCGTGACCTTGAGCAGCGTGCGGACGGCCGGGTCCATCGTGGTGTCCCACAGTTCCTCGGCATCCATTTCGCCGAGGCCCTTGAAGCGCGTGACCTTCATGCCGCGCTCGCCCAGGTCGCGAAGTTGAGGCAGCAGTTCACGCAGGCTCGTCATGCGGACCGAGTGATCGTCCTGCACGATCTTGAACGGGAAGAAGGTCTCACCGTCTTTGGCTCCCGGCGGATAGAGGTCGGGCAGGCGGACGCCATAGCCTTTCAACTCATGCAGCACATCGTTGATCGTGCGGAGTTCGTAGAGGTCCACGACTTGGAGGAGTTCTTCCTTCGCAACGGCGGCGGCGGGCTGACCGTTCGTCTGCGGAGTGGTTGCAACGGGGGAAGCGGCTTGTTCGTTGGCGACGTCCAGTTCGCGGCCGCGCTTCTGTTCTTCGGCCTGCACGAAATGTTCGACCTCTTCCTTGTTGTGGAACCACTGCTCGGTCTTGCCGAGGAAGACGCGATACTGCGGCAGCGGTTTTTCGGAAGAGTCGGAGTCGCCGGCCTGTTTGTGGAGGAACTTCAGCGTGACGCCGCGTCGTTCCAGCAGTTCGATCGGTTCCCCGACTCGCTCCATCAACTTGACGACTCGTCGCAGGTGGTCGCCCTCGAGTTCATCGCCGTTCGGGAAGACGACCTTGCTGCCGTTGAGACCCAGCTCGATCAGCTCCGTCACCATGCGGTCGTGCGTTTGGACGTAGCGGGTCTTGTTGCGCTGCACGACCTTGTAGAGCGGCGGTTGAGCGATATAGATACAGCCGTGTTCGACGAGCCCCTTCATGTGGCGGAAGATGAACGTCAGCAACAGCGTCCGAATGTGGCTGCCGTCGATGTCGGCATCGGTCATCAGGATGATCTTGCCGTAGCGCCGCTTGCTGATGTCCTCGGTCTCGGCCATCGGCGGGATGCCGATCCCCTTGAAGAGGTTGGCGATTTCGGCGTTGTCCAAAATCTTGACGAGCTGCGCCTTCTCGACGTTCAGAATTTTGCCTCGCAGCGGCAGGATGGCCTGGATGTTGGAGTCGCGTCCGGTGTCGGCCGATCCGCCGGCCGAGTCCCCTTCGACGAGATACAGCTCGGTGATGTCGAGTTCCCGGCTGCGGCAGTCGCGCAGTTTTTCGGGCAGCCCGCCCGACGTGAGTGCTCCCTTGCGGCGGACCATCTCGCGCGACTTGCGTGCCGCCTCGCGAGCCTCCGCCGCCATCAGTCCCTTCTGCGAGATTCGTTTCGCGATGTTGGGATTCTCTTCCATGAACTTCGTGAGCTGTTCATAGACGATCGAGTTGACGATCCCCTCGACCTCAGCGTTGACGAGTCGTTCCTTGGTCTGCCCTTGGAATTGAGGATCGGGAACGCGAACCGTCACGATCGCGACCAGTCCCTCGCGAAAGTCGTCACCCGACGG
>JAYUFF010000640.1:0-4664 GCA_043738825.1 Schlesneria sp. | reverse complement strand
CCGTCCTCGAACCAGGCCGTGGGAGTCCCATACGCTCCGTCCGGGATCGGCTCGCCGTTCTTCAGCCTTACGTCGAGCGTGCCGATCCGCTGCCAGGCAATGCCATCGCGCGAGGTCAACAGTTGCGCCCGGTCCTGCTCCCCCTCGGCGAACATGTAGAGCGTGCCGTCGTGGGGGATAATGCAGACATCCTCGACCCAGTGCTCGTTGTGGATGGGGTTCGCGGGATGAGGCTGCCACGACAGGCCATCGCGCGACGTGGCGTATCCGAGCATCCGCCGGCCCGTTCGTGTGCCGTCGTAGCCGGTGAACCACATCCGCCAGAGATCGCCCTCGCGAATGATCCAGCCTCGCTCGCGAATCTTCACGTCCCAGTGGCCCTCGCCCTGCGCGGTGAAGGCCGGGTTCGAGGCGATCGGCTCAAACTTTGTCAACTCTTTTGGAAAGAGTTCGTCTGCTGAGCACTTCGCTGGCGCGAGAACAAGTGCCAGAGCAAACAGAAGTGTGGGCCAACGGCCAACAGTCGCGATGCGATTCGTCGTCATGAGGAGTCCCTTTGAGGTTGGCGACTATACCCTCACGTTGCAACCGATGGGACATTGGCGAGCCGCATGCTGTATGGCTGGGGAAGAATTGGGGTCGGGCGTTCAAATTTCAAAATTTGCCGACGAAGTCACTTGCGACCATCAAACCGCCTCGACGGCCAATTTTGAAATTTGAACGCCCGACCCCAGAACCAGCGGCGCGCCGCTAGAGAAAGCAGGCGGCGGAGTGACGAGCTTCAGTCTTTCGCCGGGTCGTCCACCACGCTTGGCGCAAGCGGCACTTCGGGTAGAACTTGTCGAGGTGCGACTGGTTTTGATTCGCCCGATCGCACGCCGAGGTTGGTAAACGTCTTCGTCGAACCGGCTTCCACTTGGGCGAGTTGATCCAGCAACTCGACGATCTCGTGGTGAGCTCGCTGATTCTGTCGGATAATGAGCGTCGTCTTGCCTGCCCACGCAGTGCCGCCTTCCCCATCTCTCGCTTCCCATTTGGAATTCGGGATCAAGCTCGTGTTGCCGGTTCCCAGTGTGCCGCCCCCTCCGCCACCGCTTGCGCCTCCGCCCGCTCCCCCACCACCACCTTGTGTGTTCTGAACATCGCTGCTCCCGACGATGATCTCAACCAACTCTTTCGGAGTCAGATGAGGTATTCGAGCGACGTTGTAGACGCGGGTCTCCATCATCTCATCGGCCTTGACCCTGGTCGTAATCACCAGCACTTCGTTCTTGATGACGTAATCCAGTTTGAGCGGTTCGAGCAGCACGTTCAGGGTGCTGCTCAGGCTGAGACCGCTGATGTTGAGGTTGATCTGTGTATCGGTAGCGATGCCATCTTCGCTGAGCGCCACCTTGTCGAGCATGATCTCGATGTTGTGGAGATTCTTAAGATGAACGAGAGCTTCTTCGAGGGGGTTGTCGGGGAAGGCGACCTCGGTGTCCTGCAACAAGGCATCTTCAATTCGTTTGACCAAAGGACTGCGCGGCTTGAAGTCCCATGTGGACGATGCGTTCGCGGGGTTTGCCATACCCTCACCTCTGACGCCTGATTTGCTGGGTCCGGCGGCCACTTGTGCGGGCCGCTGCGGCGGAGCGGCACCCTTGCCTTCTTCGGCCGGTTGATCTGGAGCGGTGCCCGCATCGACGAGCGCCTCACCAGAATTCGGATCGGCGGCGAGGGCTGTCGTCACCAAACCTCGCGACGAGGAATTGGCCACGGGCAACGTCGAGACAATCCCCGCGCTGGCCCGGCCTGGTAATTGGCTCACGAGGAGTCCGGCTCCTCCCAATCCCAAGGCCAATGCGCCGGTTGTCAGTCCGATGGCCAATCCCGCTTTCGCTAGAGTCGTCATGGTTGCCAGTTCCTTTCCCGAGAGTTCGAGGACTCGATCCGAGATCAGATCGAGAGTAGAAGGGGTTGCCGAATTCCACGCGAGGCCCGTCTGGACCGTCGCCTCAATCAGGGCTTCCGGGCTTGCCGCCTGCGCCGTGTGTTGTGTCAGTTGAACCGCGACCAGTGTGGCCCACATCAGACCGCCGCGCCGAATCAGCCCCTGCCGCAGTTTGTCCTTGCCGCGTTTGAGCAATCCATCCACGGCATCAATCGTAATTCCCAATTCGCCGGCCACTTCACGCGGAGATTTTCCGACGAGGTATCTCAGCACGAGCGGCTGCCGATATCGATCCGGCAGTGCGTTGAGTTCCGCATCCACCAACTGTTGGTCGTAGCGATTCACCATCTCCGTCAGGGCGTCATCACCGAGAGCCGACGGACTGGCGAGGGAATGATCGTCCACTTGTTCCGTCTCCCGCCGTCGCTTCTGTTGCTGTACGACTCGCACGGCCAGCCGATAGGCCACGCCGTACAACCAACTGGCCAGCGACGCCCGCTTCTTGACCCGAGCCGCATCCCGCACAAAGACGAGGAACGTGGCTTGAAACACGTCATCGACATCGTCGGCGTTACTGAGGACTCGCCGACAGACACCCATCACCAAACCGCTGTGCCGTCTCACCAACTCGACGAACGCCGCCTCATCCTTCACGGCCACGAATTGAGCGACCAAGTCGGCGTCGCTTCGCGCGACTTCGACCTCCACCGGCACGGCGACTGGCTCGGCGATGCTCATCGTTCTGCCAGTATAGTGCCGACGGAGGACCGATTCCGTCGCGGAATTTCGGGAAAATGTTGATCGAGACCGGCTACCCATCTGAGACTTCTTGTCCCCTCGTCCCTTGCCTTGAAGGGGAGAGGGCTAGGGTCAGGGGTTCTGCTCTCGAACAACTCGCCCCTCACCCTCACCCTCTCCCCGCAAAGCCGGGGCGAGGGGACAAGAAAAAGCACCAGCACATCTAACCATCGGAAGCATACTTCGACTTCCTGCCGGTTCCCTTCGTGCGGCGCGGCTGCTACGATTCGACCCCAACTTTCGATGTTCCGCACGATTCAAGGAAGGAGTCGCTTTTGATGCCGAACCGATTTGTTCTGGGTGCCGCAGTCGCACTGCTCGCGCCCGTTCTGTCCGCCACTTTCTCTGCCCCTCTTCTTCACGGAGCTGAAGCGTCCAAACTCATGAAGATCACCACCATCGAAGGAATCAGTGAGCATCGCCTCGACAACGGATTGAAGGTGTTGCTCTTCCCCGATCCGTCGAAGCCGACCGTCACGGTCAACCTGACGATTTTCGTTGGCTCGCGCCACGAGGGCTACGGCGAGGCCGGGATGGCCCACCTGCTCGAACACATGGTCTTCAAGGGGACGCCCGATCATCCGTCGGTGCCGAAGGCGTTGCAGGCGCGAGGTGCCCAGTTCAACGGGACGACGTGGCTCGATCGAACCAATTACTTCGAGACGTTGCCCGCCAACGACGACAACCTGGAGTTCGCCCTCCGACTTGAAGCCGACCGGATGATGAACAGCTTCATCAAGGCGGAAGACCTCGCGTCGGAGATGACCGTCGTGCGGAACGAGTTCGAGCGGGGCGAGAACTCGCCGCACTCGATCCTCGGCCAGCGCATGACGAGTGCCGCGTTCAACTGGCACAACTACGGCAAATCGACGATCGGCAACCGGGCCGACATTGAGAAGGTGCCTGTCGAAAACCTGCGGGCCTTCTACAAAAAGTACTATCAGCCGGACAACGCGATGGTTGTCGTAGCCGGTCGGTTTGAAGAGGCCAAGGCATTGGAGTTCATCGGCAAACACTTCGGCACCATTCCGAAGCCGACTCGAAAATTGGAGGCGACCTACACCGAAGAGCCTGCTCAGGACGGCGAGCGAACCGTCACGCTGCGTCGCGTGGGCGAGGTCGCTGTCGTCGGCGCGCTCTATCACATTCCTTCGGGTGGCCATCCCGACTTTGTGCCGGTCGATGTCCTGGAATCCATCCTGACGATGGCTCCGTCGGGCCGCCTATACAAGGCTCTCGTCGAGCAGAAGAAGGCGTCCGATATTTCGGGGGCCTGCTTCTCGCTGCACGATCCCGGCATCATGCGGTTCATGGCCGAGGTCGCACCGGGAAACACTCCCGAGACGGTGCTCGATACGTTCCTCGACACGATCGACGCAGTGGTCGATCAGGGCGTGAAAGACGAGGAAGTCGAACGAGCTCGCCAGCGGTTGCTCAAGCAGCGCGAGCAGGAGGCGTCGAACAGCGCTCAGATCGCAGTCGGCCTTAGTGAATGGGCGGCTCAGGGTGACTGGCGGCTCTACTTTCTGTATCGCGATCGGCTGGAGCAGGTCACGGCGAAGGACTGCAATCGCGTCGCGCGGGCCTATCTGCAAGCGAGCAATCGCACCGTGGGCCTCTACTATCCGACCAAGGAAGCGCAGCGGACGCCAATCCCCGCGAAGCCCGATCTGGGCGAGATGATCGGTGAGTACAAGGGCCGTGAAGACACGGCTGTCGGCGAGGCGTTTGATGTCGCTCCGATGAAGATCGAGGAGCGGACAAAACGGACCAAGCTCGAAGGACTGCAAGTCGCGCTCCTGCCGAAGAAGACGCGAGGCAATACCGTCGTGTTGCGATTGACGCTGCGCTACGGCACCGACAAGACCCTGTTCGGTTTGGATAAAGTCGCGTCGTTCCTGCCGTCGCTGATGGCGAAGGGGACCAAGCAACT
>JAYUFF010000639.1:0-4668 GCA_043738825.1 Schlesneria sp. | reverse complement strand
GCAAGCGAAGGGTCTGCTGCGACATCCCTTCGCTTGCGCGTCAGGCTTCTAGGGGGCACTCTGTCATCGAAACTCCCCGAGGCGTGAATCATCTGGGCTAACCCCTCTTCCAAGGGGGCGAGGGACAAGAGAGAAGAACCTTCACGCGATGCGACTCGCTCAAGTTGACCAATCGATTCTCGATGTGGCAGCATTCACCGATGCGAGTCGCGCGGTTGTGGCATCGCCTGGGAACGGGCAGTAGACTCTGCCCGCGACGACTCACTGCCGACTCACCCGACCGAGGTCTGCCATGCCAACTGCTTTGCCCGTGCGATCGGGTTTCCGTGTCGCCAGTCCCGACGTGTCACCGCCCGAGTACGCGCATCCGCCACTGGTCGAGGGCTGGCTCGCCGTCGATTTTGTGGAGGGCCAGGAGCGGTTCGAGTTGGATGCGACGGCGCTGCGCGAACGACTCGGCCCCGAGTGGTTCGGCTCGTGGCAGGTCGTGGATGACGAATCCAAGCCCGACGACCGACAGCTCGACAACGTCATGAGCGATCGCGCGGTCAGGCTCACCGCGCGCGGTTTCGGCTTCGGCTGGCTGGGTCATCAGGGCGAACGCTACCCGCGCTACGAGACGATTCGCGACGGATTCGTCGCCACCTTGGATGCCGTGCGCGACGTGGCTGGTCGTGAAGGTCGAACGCTCGCACCGCGACGCTGGTCCGTGCGATACGTCAATCGGATCCCGCAGGGGACCGTCTGGATGACTCCCGGCGACTGGTCGTTCTTCCGGCTCTGGCAACCCGTGCCACTCAAGGTGTTGGGCATCGGGTGCGATGGTTACAAAGGCCGCTGGGAATTGCCGCTCGATGCGGAGCGGGGAACGCTGACGGTGAAGTTTCGTCACGGCGCGAGCGACCAGATGCCCGGACTCGATGACATCTGGATCACGTTGCAGACGAAGGGGCCGACCGACGGAGCCGACACCGGATTGTTCGACGGGCTGGATTACGGACGCGAAGTCATCGTGAGGGCCTTCAACGAACTGGTGTCGCTCGACGCGAAGACCTACTGGGGCGTGACTCGCCGCCCGCGATGAAGCGGACAACGCGAGCAGGAAGCGCACAACACAACCGGCCCGCGCGTCGAACAAACGACGCGCGGGCCGGTTCATTTTGAATGAGTCAACTCAACCAAGCCGCGCGGGCGGAATCATTTTCCGCCGAACAACTTGCTGGTCGCGCCGGACGACTGCTGTTGTGGGGCCGACTTGAGTCGGAAGATGTCCTGCGAGGTGGAATTGTTTCCCAAGGGTGCGTTCACATGCGGCTTCAGCCCGTCCTTGAGAGAGTAGGGGACATTATCGCCGGGACGAAACATGCGTCGCTTCGACTCGAACCCGATGTGGGCGAGAAAATCGTTCAGCTTGACGACCCGCACTCCGTTCGCGCGGGCTTCTTTGTACATGTCCTTCTGGTGATTCAGAATCTTGTCGATCCGAGCCTTCTCATTTTCGACCACGATGTCCGCGCGATCGGGGATGTTGCCGAGCACGAGGAACTTCGTCTGGACTGAGATCTTGCCTTCCGCCGGGATTCGCTCACCCGCGTCGTTAATCTCGTTGTCGATGACGACACCTGACGCGTCCATGAGCTGATGGAACTGCTCACGGTCGCTCTTTCCATCGCCATCGAGATCGATGTCGCCGATCAACGAGATTTTCTCGACCAGACCGGGACTCCAGATCGGGGTGTAGATCACATCGCCGCGCACCATGGGCCGGTACAGGTCATCTTCGATGATTTGTGCTTCCGCCGAATGTGGTCCGAGCAGACGTGTGACCGAGATCTTGCCCTTCAGCCCGGTGAAGTTGAGCACCTGTTTGCGGTCGTCCCGCTCACCGACGCCAATTTTCTGGTCCTTGTACGCTTGATCGACGTTCGCCTTGAGTTCGTCCAGTTCCGCACCCAAGGCTCGGTTGTCTTTCGGATAGACGCTGAATGTCATCCCTTTCTTCAACTTGTCCGCCTCGCCCAGATTGATCACCACGGTCTTCGAGGTGGAGACGGCCGCAATCAAACCATCGGCCGTCTCGAATCGCTCCCCCGACAGGACGTTGTTCTTGTCTTTCAGGATGTCGATGCGGAGTTCGAGTTGGGCGAGATCGTTCTGAAGGCCCTTCACCTGCTTTTCGCGACCCTCTTTTTCCTGAGCGAGATCGCTGGTCAGTTGGTTGATATCGGCTTTGTGGCGATCGATTTCCGTCTGCTTGGAGTTCAGCATCTCATCGCGCTTGGCGACGAGATTGCGCAGATCGGCCTCCGCCTTCTCCTGAGCCTTGCGATGCGTATCGACCTGAGTGTTCAACCGGGTGCGTTGATCGTTCAAGTCCTTCTGCAAGGCGGCGATCGCAACGGTCTTGGAGCCGACATCCGTCGATGCGGCGTCGAGCGCTTCGCGCAGCTTCAGCAGCGTCTGCCGGTAATTGGCCTCTTTCAGATCCTTGCCGTAATTGGCCATGTCCAAACTGGCGGCTCCGACCACCGACGTGGCGTTGTCGCGATTGGTCTGATCCAGGACGGTGTCAAATTTGTTGCCCGTCTGAGTGATGAGCGCCTGAATCTCGTCGTCATATTTCTTGATGAGCGCCGTTTGAGCGCTGGCTTTGCCTTCCAGTTCGGTGACCTTCGCCAAGCGGTCGAAAGACTCGCGGTTAAAGATGTAGGTCGTGATGGCGAGGATGACGGACAACATCACGAAACCGATTAGAAAGTAGTGAACGGCACCCGGCTTGTTCGATGCGGCGGCCATGGCAAATTCCTTCCGACAGCAAGACATGATGGGCGATCAGGCAACATGCCTGAGGGACGGGTTGGCGTGAGAGCCGGTGGTGACCGGAATCGACCGGCCATCCTTACCGACCTTGGCGAGAGACGGTCTCAGTGTAAGACGCCTCCCCCTTGAGTCAAGTACCTCGTGCTGAACCGGCAAACTTGGCGGGCCGGAAGCAGCGATTGTTCCGATCGCTACAACCCGCAAAGTCGCAGGCATGACCCTCGGCGCGGACTCTCCCACGCAAACTCATCCGTCCTCTGTGTCGGCTGGCGCGGGGCACCGTCCCGCGTGGAAAGCGGTGCATCCGGCCTGGCTTTGCGACGGAACGTAGTCGGTGCGGATTCGTCCGGTTGGGAGGGGCCGTCGGCCGTAGCTCGACTGTGATGGATTGGGTTTGAAAGATCCAATGCAAAGTGAGAAGTGCAAAGTACGAAGTGCAAAGTGAAAGAGGGACAACCGCACTTCCCAATGGGAACCGACATCCTGACCGGTCGCTGTGCCTGATGTGGCGACGGACGTGAGTGCCTTGGATTTTGCACTTTGTACTTTGCACTTCTCACTTGGCACTCAACTGGATCATGCGAACCGTCACAGCAGAAGTAGTTGCCCCCGTGTCGGGACCGTATGATCCCGCCGAGTTCTTCAACGGTTCTCTCGTCCCTCATCCACCGTCACTCATCCCATGCCCGACACTGTTTTCCTGATCGACACCTTCTCGCTGATGTTTCAGGTGTTCCACGCGATCCCGCCCATGACCAGCCCGACGGGACAGCCCACGAATGCCGTGTTCGGGTTCAGTCGTGACTTGGTCTCGCTGCTGCAGGTCCATCGGCCGACGTGGCTGATCTGTGCGTTGGAATCGAAGGGAATTGGTGAGCGGGAGAAGCTCTATCCCGAGTACAAGGCCAACCGCAGCGAGATGCCCGAGGACTTGAGGCCGCAGATTCCGCTCCTCATCGAAACGATCGAAGCCTTTCACATTCCCGCCGTGAACTCCGCCGGCTGGGAAGCCGACGACGTGATCGCGACGCTGACGAGAGAGGCCGTCGCGCGAGGCTATCAGGTGCGGATCGTCACCAGCGACAAAGACGCCCGTCAATTGCTGGGGCCACAGGTCCAGATTCTCAATCTGCGAAAGAACACGTACCTCGACGAAGCCGCGTTGCTCTCCGATTGGGGAGTCCGCCCCGATCAGGTGGTCGACTTTCAGTCGCTCGTCGGCGATGCGGTCGATAACGTGCCAGGCGTGCCGCTCGTCGGCCCCAAGAAGGCGGCGGCGCTTCTTCAACAGTTCGAGACCCTCGAAGGTGTTCTCGCCAACGCCGACAAGGCACCCGGCGCGAAGCTCAAGGAGAACCTCAAGGTCTTCGCCGAGCAGGCTCGTCTCAGTCAGACGCTAGTCCGACTGAATCAACACCTGGACCTGAACTTCGATTGGGAGGCGAGCCGCAACCCGCAACCAGATGTCCCCGCCTTGCAGACTCTCTTCCGCAAGTTCGGCTTCGGTCGTCTGGTCAACGACGTGAAACAGTTCGCGCCGCCAGAGACCACGCCTCAGCCACCCATTCGCAAGTCGGAGCAACGCCCGGCGGGACGATCGCTCTTCGATGATGACGAGTCCGATGCGAGTGCCGCATCAACATCTGAACTACGCACCGACGCGCCAACTCCTGTCCCCTCGCCCCCGTCTTCGGGGGAGAGGGTTAGGGTGAGGGGGCCGAACGGTGATGACGCCTCCGATCCCACGCAGCCCCTCGACGCAGAGCGTCGGACCGAGAGCCATGACCTCACGCCAGAGTTGTCTCGCATCGGGACGCCGCTCGACTCCGAAGCCCCCCTCACCCTAAC
>JAYUFF010000638.1:0-4670 GCA_043738825.1 Schlesneria sp. | reverse complement strand
TGACCGAGGTCATGTGGCACGAGATGCTGATTGCGTCGATCGCCATCCTGTTGATTCTGTCTCACGTCCGCAGCGTGTTCGTGATCTGCATCACGCTGCCGCTGGCCGTGCTGTTTTCATTCCTGATGATGTGGGTGCTGCGCAGGCTGGGGATTATCGACATCCAGGCGAACATCATGTCGCTGGCGGGCATCACGATTTCGATTGGCATCCTCGTCGATCAGGCCATCGTGATGGTCGAGAATGCGACGCACGTCCTCAAGGAGCACTTCGGCGACCGCCCGGTCACGGGTGACACGCGCGAACTGGTCATCCCCGCCTGCCGCACGGTGGGACGGCCGATCTTTTTCTCGGTGCTCATCATGCTGCTGTCGTTCGTGCCGGTGTTCATGCTCAGCGGCCGCGAGGGCAAGCTGTTTCATCCGCTGGCGTTCACGAAGAGCTTCGCGCTGATCGGCGTGGCGATCATCTCGGTGACGCTCGTGCCCGCGCTGATCCCGCTGTTCATTCGCGGCCGTCTGCGCAGTGAGGAAGACAACTGGATCGTGCGGAGCTTCATTCACATCTACAAGCCGCTGCTGACGTGGGCGTTGCCTCGACGAAACCTCGTGATGTGGATGTTCGCCGTGTTGCTGGTGCTGGCGGCGGGCATGTTCCCCTTGCAGGCGATTATCGGACAGGGAGCCTCGGAAACCGCGTGGAAGGGGACGTTCCTGCTGATGTTCGCCGCCGTCGTGTCCCTGACGGTGATCTCGACGCGCGGCTGGCACTGGCAGTTGCTGTCGTTCTCGTCGCTGACCGTCATCGCGCTGTGGGCCTATCACTTTCCGAAGATCGGTGTCGCCTTCATGCCCGCGCTGGACGAGGGGACGACGCTCGACATGCCGATCACGGT
The DNA here is from genome assembly GCA_043738825.1 of Schlesneria sp. Classification (GTDB taxonomy): domain Bacteria; phylum Planctomycetota; class Planctomycetia; order Planctomycetales; family Planctomycetaceae; genus Schlesneria. The sequence goes on along the minus strand of JAYUFF010000638.1, from coordinate 3,775 downwards.
CCCGAGGGCCAGCGTCACTCAGGCCGCCGATGATTTGAAGGCTCGCGATGCACTCTTGCGCGGCTTTCCCGAGGTCGAGTCGGTGATCGGCAAGGCGGGGCGAGCCGACACGCCGACCGATCCGGCTCCGCTCGACATGGTCGAGACGTTCGTCAACTTCCGCCCGCGCGAGTTCTGGCCAAAGCGAGTCCTTCGATTCGACGATGCCACGCGCCAGACGACCGAAGTGCTGACGGTTCTCGAACAGCGCGGCTTCGTGCTGTCGTCGAAGTCTCCTGAAGACCGGCTGTCGCTCATCAACGATGCCACGCAAAAGGCCCTCGAACGGTTCGACGAAACGCAACGCGAACTGGCACTCCTCCGCTATCGGGAGTTCGAGCGATCGCTCGGCGGCGAGTTGGTTCGCTTCACGCTCGACGAGACGATTCGACGCCTCACGCAAACGGGAGACTGGAAGTGGCCGGAAGGGACGCAGCCCGAGAGCCGCCTCGCCGAGTTGAGCACGCGATTGACGAAAGAGGTCGGTGCGTGGATGGCCACTCAACCGGCTCTGGAAGATGTCCGGCAACTGGTCCAAGACGTGGTGCGACACGGCGAACAGCTTGGAGCCGTGAGCGATCCCGTCCATGCGATGGAACTCAAGCCGGGGTTGCTCGGCCAGGTGCGCGACTCGATTGAGGAGGCCCTCGGGACAGCCCGCCGGACATTGACGAGCGAGATGCTGGAGCGAGTTCATCGCCAATACAACGACCTCTGGCACGAACAGGTTCGCCGCACGAACTACGAACTGTTCGACCACGGCGTCGAAGCCTATACGTGGTACGCACTCGAAGAAGTCGCCCGTGCGGCCAAGGGGCAGTCACTGCTCGAAGAAGCCCCGCACGGAGCCGAGACGCTGGCGTTTGCCGACTCATCCGTGCGCAGCCAAATCTCGGAGACGGGCGATCCGCAGGCGGTCGAGCCGTTCCTCGCACTGCGTGAGGATCTGACGAAGCGTTTCTCCGACCGCGTGTTTCTCTGGCCTCGACGCACCGGCCCGAAGGGCGATCTCGTTGATGACGAAATGGGGCGCGTGCTGCAAGTCCCCGGCTGGAGCAACATCTTCACGCAGCCGATCATCAACCGGATTGAGATGCTCTCGACGGGCGTGCGCACCGACATCGGCGTGAAGGTGTTTGGCCCGGACCTCGACACCATCGACGGCGTCTGCAAACAGATCGAAGCGGTGCTCAAACCGCTCAACGGCGCACGCGATGCCATCGCCGCCCCGATCATGGGGAAAGGTTATCTCGACATCGATATCGACCGCGAAGCCGCCGCACGCTACGGCATCAGCGTCGAGGACATTCAGAACGAAATCGAGGTCGCGCTGGCCGGTCGCGCCGTGACGTATACGGTTGAAAAACGCGAACGCTTCCCGGTGCGCATTCGCTACGTGAGATCGGCTCGCGACGACGAGGAGAGCATCCGCCGGTTGCTCATCAGTTCCGGCAGCATGTCGGCGGCGTCGCCGACGACGATCGGCATGTCACCCGGCGGCGGCTTGGGAACTGTCGCCGATGCGACGAGCAGTGAAGCGCACTCCGCGTCGCCCGGCCATGCCAACCGGAGCCGCACGCTGATCCCGCTCTCCGCCGTGGCCGAGGTCAAAATTGTCGAGGGACCGGCCATGATCAAGAGCGAAAACGGGCGGCTGCTGAATTACGTGACGCTCAACGTCCGGGGGCGGGACATCGTGGGCTTCGTGGACGAAGCGCGGCGGGTCGTCGCCGAAAAGGTCTCACTCCCCGAAGGCGTTCACATCGAATGGAGCGGTGAGTTCGAGCATCAGGTGCGGGCCGCTCAAACTTTGCGGTTCGTCTTCCCGGTCGTCATCGCGCTGATCTTCCTGATCCTGTACCTGACCTATCGAGACCTGGCAGACGCCGCGCTGATGATGCTGACTGTCCCGGAAGCCCTCGCAGGCGGTGCGTTCTTCATGTACCTGTTTCCAAAAATCATGCACGGCTGGGAGACTCCGCCGATGGATTTCAGCGTCGCCGTGTGGGTCGGCTTCATCGCCTGCTTCGGGATGGCCACCGAGACCGGCATCATCATGCTGGTCTATCTGCGCGAGGCGATCGAGAAGCGCGGCGGCCTCGAAAAGATTGCGTCCCTCGAAGAACTCCGCCAAGCCGTGATCGAGGGGGCCGTCCATCGACTGCGCCCCAAATTGTTGACCGAAGGCGTCGCGATCATCGCCATTTTCCCAATGGTGTTCGCTCGCGGAGTCGGTGGAGAAATCCTTGCTCCAATGGCGCTGCCGGTTCTCGGCGGCCTGCTGATCTCGGACGAAGTCGTCGATCTGTTTCTTCCGGTCCGTTTTTATTGGGTCCGCCGCGCCCGGTGGCTCAAGCTGCATCAACACAGCTCGACCGCGATCCCAGGCAGTCTGCACGAATCCTCTCTGACAGCCGCGAACCCGTCCACGTCCGTCGTTTCCGAAGCCGAATAGTCCTCTTTTGCGAAGGAGCCTCTCATGCCGACCGCATCCCCTCTGGCCCGCTGTTTCCTGTTTGCCGCGTTGTCGCTGATGGCGTGCGCGGCCATTGCCTACTCCCAGCAGGCCGGTTCCGGCAGCAGCCGCAGCGATCCCGCGCGAGCGACTCGCCCACAAACGCCCGAAGAGTTTCACGACACGTTCTGGCGATACCTCGTCAAGAAAGACGCCGCCTACAACACCTGGAAAGCGTTGGAGCACGAGCCGCCCAAGGACGAAGTCGAGAACCCGCACAGCACCGTGTCCCGCACGTATGCCAATGAGGTCGCGACCAAAGACCCGGTGAATTTGCCACTCGGTTCGATCCTGGTCCGCGAGGACTACGACGACAAACGCAAGCGCCAGAGCGTCAGCGTGCTGTACCGCGTGAAGGACTACGACAAGGAACACGGCAACTGGTACTACCTACGCTTCACAGAAACCGGCGCGGTGATGAAGGGGCAAGACACCAAACCATTGGCCGGTAAAGTTGCGTCGTGCATCGCCTGCCACGCCAAGGCGGGCGGCAAGGATTTTGTTTTCTCCAATGACGCGATCAAGGTGGACAAGGCTCCGAAGACAGAGACACCAGTGAAGGAGTGAGCGATGTCGGTGGTTCCAAATTGGAGGTCCGACGAGCGTGTCTTTACTCCGAAGGAGTTGCGTCACATAGCCCAGGGTTGCCTGCGAAGCGGGCTACCCTGGGAGACGGATGTTGTGAAGTTGGCTCCTACCCCAACGGGGTTGTGTCTCATGCGCATAGGACGCAACCCCGTTGGGGTAGAGAATAGAGTTGTTACCGTTTTCCCAGGGTAGCCGCTAAGCGCGGCAACCCTGGGCTGTGTGACACAACTCCTTCGGAGTAAGAGGCGATGCAATCCCCCGCTTATGGAACTCTTGGATGTCACCGACGGAAACACCATCAGCCGCCCGACCACGCTCGCGGCGCTGGAGGTTCGTGCTCTTGGCCGTTGCCATCGTGGCCACGTCCGCCATCGTGTGGCGGGTGTCGCAGCCGATGGTTCTCGTTGGCCGCGCGTGGGCGAAAATAGAGCGTGTCGCGATCGGCGAGGTCTCGCATCAGGCTTGGAACGAGTTGCTCCAACGCTACGTGGATGCCGATGGCCGGGTGGATTACGCGGGCTGGAAGCAATCGGTGGAAGATGTGCGAAAGCTCGATGACTATCTCGCGACGTTGTCCCGTGCAGACGCAGTTCGCGACGCAAACCCGACGCAGCGGCTGGCATTCTGGATCAA
>JAYUFF010000637.1:0-1745 GCA_043738825.1 Schlesneria sp. | reverse complement strand
CGATCTGCTGATGCGTGGCCCGGATGTCGGGAGGCACCACGTCCACGTCGCCCAGATCGACGATCTTCTGGCTGGTGAACGGAGCGACCTGCTGCGCGTTGTTGTAGCCCCACAAGAGCAGCGACTGTTCTCGAATGGCGCGCGGTCCGAAGCGAGTTCCGCTGCGGTACGACACCGACCCGTCATACGGCACGCCGAGGATGGCCACGTCCGCGCCGGTCGGATCGGTCGCAAAGGGAACTCGCCCAAACGTGGCGATGCCGGCATACGGCTGAGCGGCGAAGACGGGTTGAGTCATGGGCAAGTTTTCTTCAGCGCAGCGCTTCGAGGGCTGTCAGACGCATGGCCGACAGTGACGGGATCAGCCCGCCGATCAGGCCCATCAGGATCGAGAGCAGCATCCCCATCGCCAGGGTGCTGGCATCGACAGTCATCCGCAGCACCACCGACTTCCCGCCCCCCTGTCCTCCCGACACGATGCTGCTCGCGGTGAGGCCGTCGCATAGCGAGCCGATCGCGCAGCCGATCAGCCCACCCACGATCGACAGCACAATCGATTCGAGCAGGAACGAGACGAGTATCTGCCAGCGCTTGTAGCCGAGCAACCGCATCACGCCGATGTCCTTCGTCCGCTGGCTGATCGCCGCGAACATGGTGTTCATCACGCCGAAGATTCCTCCCAGCGACATGATGAGCGACAGCACGATCGTCGCGATCAGGAACTGCATGTTCGTCGCCGACATGTTCGAGAAGTAGGTCGTCTCCACCTGCGGGTTGATCTGAGCCTTGGTGTACTCATTGGCGAAGTAGTCTCGCACCAGTTCGGCTCCCCACGCGTCGTCGTTTTTCGGCGTTTTGATCTCCTGCTTGACCGGTGCCGGAGCCGAGGGGTCTTCCTTCTTGAGGGCCACCGCCTGGTCGTAGTCTTGCTGTGCCTTCTGCTTCTTCGCGGCGAGGAAGGTCTCGCGCTGATCCTTGCGGAAGTTGGGGTCGGCGCGCAGCACGAACGTCGAATAGTTGGGCTTGCCGAACAGCGGGCCGATCTGCGACTGCTTCGTCCAGACCTCGGAATCGTAGAGCGAGCCGGTCTGCTCCATGATGCCCGTCACGAACCACAGGCGACCGCCAATGTCGAACGTGTCACCCACTTCCAGTTGGTTACGGTTCTTTGCCGTGGCGAGTTCTTTCTCGTGCCGATCCGCTCCCAGTTCACGGGCGATTCCCGCGCCGAGCACGACTTCAATCGCCGTCTCACCCTTTGTCCCGATGGCCCGTACACCGGCCTCGGAGAACCAGCTTCCTCCCGTGCCGAGCCGCATCGAGTGAACGCGCGCCGACTTTTCGGGAAGCTCCACGCCGCGCACTTGCAGGAAGCGGCGGCGCGGTCGGCCGGGAGGCGGATCTGTCAGCGTCTGCACTGCGTTGAGATACGTCTCGCGACTAACGAGCGGTTGGCCGTCCTCCTTGAGCACGCCTTCCTGCGTCTCCAAATCCGTGGCATCGGCGAACGCGAGACTGCTGAACGCCTCATCGGTTGCCCCCTCGGCCATGATCATCACGTTACCCGGATGGCCGCTCGATTCGGTCATCGCGTACATGCCGTTGATGAAGGCGAGAAAGACCGTTTGGACGCCGACGACGAGCGTGAACGCGAACGCCGTCAAAAATGCCGTCTTCCAGCGGGCCGTCAGATTCAGCACGTTGTAGCTGAGCGGCACCTTGGTCAGCGCGAACAACAGCAGCAC
>JAYUFF010000636.1:0-1746 GCA_043738825.1 Schlesneria sp. | reverse complement strand
CCCAATCTCCCGGTTTCAACAAGGCGATGGCCCTGTCGTTGAGGGGAGCCCGCTTCGAGCGTCAGCTCTTGCAGATGAATTTCGGAGCGGGGTGGCGTCAGCCCGCTCCGAAATCAACAGGAGGGCTAACGCCCAAGAATCACGCTACTCTCTCACTCATGCCATTCACCACCGAACAGATCACCGCTGCGATCCGCCATCTGCGCAGGGTCGATCCCGTCTTGGGTGAGCTGATCGCTCAAGCGGGTCCGTTCACTTTGAAACTGAACCGAAACCGATTCGGGATGCTGGTCCGATCGATTCTGTCGCAGCAGATTTCGACCAAGGCCGCGCGGGCGATCCGGCTGCGACTCGACGGGCTGCTCGAATCGAGCAAGTCCACGCCCGAGGCAATCGCCCGCGTGACGGATGAGCAACTGCGTTCGGTTGGCCTGTCAGGGCAGAAGGTGGGCTACCTGCGAGACCTCACCGAACGAATGCTCGACGGTCGCCTGCGGCTCGACAAAATCGGACGCCTGCCCGACGAGGAAGCCATCGAACACCTGGTCCAAGTGAAGGGGATCGGCCGGTGGACGGCGCAGATGTTCCTGATGTTCTCGCTCGGACGAATCGATGTCTTCCCTCACGATGACTTCGGTGTGAGGTCTTCGATCCGCGAGCTGTACGGTCTGGCCGAACTCCCCGACAAACGCCGCAGTCAGGAGATCGCCGCCCCCTGGGCACCGTATCGAACGGTCGCCTCGTGGTACTGCTGGCGACTGATCGACGTGAAGAACGATCAGAAGATCGACGCGAGCCGGTATCCGGTGTGAGCGTTGACGTGATGTTCCACGCGGTCGATGCGGACACTAACCCGAAGCGTAAGCGAGGGAGTGCATTCCGTACTTCGCTTACGCTTCGGGTTAGTGTGCTTCATCAGCGATTCGCGCCGGGAACCCACAGCACGTCGCCGCGCCCGTTGTCGTTGGCCGCTCGCGCCAGGACGAAGAGCAAATCGGAGAGTCGATTGAGATAGATCGCCACCTGCGGGTTGACTCGTTCCTGCGCGGTCAGTTCCAGCACACCAATCTCCACGCGGCGGCAGACGGTGCGCGCATGATGCAGGTGCGCGGCTACGACCGAGCCGCCGGGCAGGATGAAGCTGGTCAGAGGCGATAGTTGCTCGTTGGCCGCATCGATCCAGTGCTCGAGCTGTTCGACTTGAGCCTTCGTGACGCGCAGCGGTGAGTGTGCGGGCGGCTCATCGGACTCGGGGACACACAGATCGGCTCCGACATCGAACAGATCGTTTTGAATGTGAGTCAGTGTCCGCGCGAGGTCGTCGCTCGGTCGCGACGCCACCGTCAATCCGAGGACGGCGTTCAACTCATCGACGCCGCCGTAGGCCCGAATCCGCAGATCGGTCTTCGGAACCCGACGGCCATCGCCCAGCGACGTTTCGCCTCCATCGCCACTCTTGGTGTAAATGCGGTTCAAATAAACCATGCCAGCATTCCTTCCCCGTCTCGAAACGGAGCAGCCTCCGGCGCGAACGACAAGCACAACTCAGGCTGGAGTAGAACTGTTCCTCCCGCGAAATCAAAGGGGGGAGCGTCGAGTGCGGTCGCTCATTGGTTGCATCCCGTGCGGACGGCCCGTAAGGTGGCAGCGTTCCGTCGGACCACCTTTTCTCTCTCTCGGCCACGACGCTCACCGATGATTCTCACCGGCGAAGAAATCAAGTCGCAATTGGGCAAGAACATTGTC
>JAYUFF010000635.1:0-4679 GCA_043738825.1 Schlesneria sp. | reverse complement strand
TTGAAGTCGTAGGGGTACTCGCCAAACGACGGGTAATCGGGGACGAGGCAGACGTAACCCCGCTCGGCCAGTTCGTGCGCATAGTGCAGCGACTTGAGCCCCCCCAACCCGGCCGGCTCATCCTTGCCGATGTTATTCGTTTGATGCAGGCACAGCATCGCGGCGGCCTTCCCGCTGGCAGGCAACTCGTGCGGGATCAGCAACCACGCGGGAACGCGATCATCCGGCTCGGGCGTGAATTTGACTTTGCGCCGCAGATACTTCGCCGTCTTCTCCTCGGAGACAACTTCCATTTCAAGCGGTACGCGGCGTGAGGCGTCCGGCAGCGGTCCCATGACAAGCTGCATGTTGGCTCGCACGTGAGCGACCCGCTCGGCCCAATCGGCCTTCGTCTTGACCGGCCGCTCGTTGCCTGCGGCATCTCGCACGACGAGCAACTTGGAATGATCTGGATAGGCGACGACGGGCGGTTCTTCGGCGAAGGATTCGCGCAGCCCAATCATTCCCAACAGCCAGAGACTTGGTGAGACGATTCGAATCAGCAGTGACCAGCGTGTCATATCGGGATCTTCCCAGTTGAGTTGTTCGTGCTTTAGCCCCGGAGGGGCGACCTACGGTAGCCCACGGCGCAAGCCGTGGGACAGCGTCGTCCAACGTGGCCAGCCCCGGAGGGGCGACATATCCGCGATCGGTGTGATGGCATCGGTCAGACATCACGATATGTCGCCCCTCCGGGGCTGGCCGTATGCCGGTCTCCAATCCCCACGGCTGACGCCGTGGGCTATCGTATTCCGCCTCTCCGAGGCTGAGCAGTTTGCACTCTGAGTCTGAGTTGATTGCTCATCGAGTCGGACGCCTGAACACGGGTGCAACCGTTTCTCGGGATCGGCACCCTCCAAACGTGACGGCTGCCGCAGCATGAAGTAGAGTGAGTCGCCACGCCGTTTGGCAACCGAATCGATTCTCAAACTCACGACTCTCGACACGCATGACCATCGAATTCCAATGTCCGTTCTGCAAGGCACTGATCCGCGTTCCCGACAATGCCGGAGGCGGCAAGGGCAAGTGCCCGAAATGTGCGACGCGGCTGACCGTCCCCAAAGTTTCGCCGCCGAAGCTGGCCGCACCGCCTCCGGAGGATGAGCCGGTTCAGTTTGCACCTCCCCCGGCGACCGACTCACCCTTCGCGTCGGTGGCTTCGTCACCGGCGGCTGCGGAGGATTCGGTCACGTTCGACGCGGCAGGCCCGGAAACAATGGAAGCTGCGGCTCCGTCAGACCCAGCCGACATTTTTGCGGCGGCCCCTCGTCCGTCGATTCGCCCGAGTTCGACCGCCGGGAAGCTCAAGCACAAGCAGACGGGGGGAATATGGCTGTTGCCACTTGGATTCGGCCTCATCGTGTGCGGAGTCGCCGGGTGGTATTTCTGGCAACAGTTTCAGACCGAGCAACTCGGTGGAGAGTTGATCGCCGAGACCGCCGACTCGCTGGAGTTGCCTCCCCGCATGGTCGCGAAGTCGTCGATCCGGCGACCATCGGACGAAGTGGAGGCGGCATTGAGCAAGCTCGAAAAAAAAACGTTGCCACTGATCAGCCCCCTGATGCAGGTCCAACTGAGCGGATCGAGCAAAGGGTTGCTCGTCCATTTGAACGCCGGCACTCAAGCCCGTTTTTATCGTGTCGCCGTGCAAGGTCATGAACCCTTGAAGAAGTTCCTCTCACAGCACGCGGCCGAATTTGAAGTGCAACGCATGTACGATGTCGAACAGTCCGGAACGGCATTCGTGGCCGAGTACCGCAAAGTGATCGAGAAGACGGCGGATCCGTCGGCGCTCACCGACTTTCAGAAGTCACTGGCATTGCCCGCCCTGGTTCGAGGACTGGGTCACCAGATCGTGGCCACCTACGGGCGAACGATCTATCCGTGCGTCTATGAGGACTACGAAGGGGCCTTGTATTTCCTGCTGCCTCCCGACGCGAAGGAGTTTGAAATCTCAGGCCGCAAGCACGCGGACGGCTCCGTCGTGTTCCCCGCCACGTACAAGATCAAGGTCGCGGGCATGCTGAAAGTCCCGGCGAAGAAGGACGAGGAAACGGCGGACAACGCGAAGGACAAAAAGTCGAAGGACAAGAAGGGGACTGTCTCCAAGCGGAGTGATGAGCCAGAAGAAAAGATGGACACCAAGGATGAAGACGGCTCAATGCCGAAGAAGAAGGACAACAGCCAGTAGCGTGTGATCGATCGAACTCAGTGCCAGGGGGAATCCGATGTCAGTCTTATGCGCGTTGGTGTTGATTTCGTCTCTGATGGGTCAGGCCCCGGACGTGCCGTCGTTCGTCAAAGAGTACGCACAGCAGACCACGTTCTACTACAAGTCGCCCGATCCAAGTCTTGGCTCCAAGATGATGGAATCGATGCTGCAGACCGAGAACGTCGATCATCCGTGGTTCCAGCAGAAGCCCCACGTCCTGCAACTGTTGGCGGCGATGATGGGCGACATCGCCATCGGCAAGCCGGAAACCATCCGCAATTACGAGGCGGCGTTTGCCGGAGCGACTCTGTCCGGACGCCGAGTCATCGTGCGATCCCTGATGAACTGCGGCGACAAGGAAACGCTCAAGCAGGTTGAGGTTTGGTTGGGCGACAAGCAGCTCGCGGAGAGTCATGCCGATCTGAAACCGCTCAAGACGCATCTGGCCGATCCCCAACGAAAGCACGCCCGGGATCGAGCCGCTCGCGAACCCGGTGACCTCGATTTTCTGTGGGTCAACTTTTTCGTCACGGGCGAGTACGAGCCGGTCTCGCGCATTCTCGACGTGTTCGATCTTCCCGACGCCAAAGAGAACGAAGTGCTCAAGGGAGCCGCCCGCTGGTCGCTCGGCTCCAACCTTCAGCAGCATCCGAAGCTGGCCGAGTTGGTACAGAAAAATAAAGCCAAGCGACCGGAGGCCAGCCGCAAGGTGATCGGCGAACTGATCATCATTCCAGAGGCGGACAAGAAGTAACGGCCCGGATGGATGTCAGGGCTTGAACTTCTCGTGGCAGGTGTTGCACGCTTCCATGCCGAGCCGAAAGTGATCGCCCGCCGACTCGTCCTTGGCCTTGATCGCCGTGGCGGCTTTGGTGAAGTGCCGTTGCACCTCCAGAGACAGTTCCCGCCAGCGCGGCTTGTCGTCGGGATTCTTCACCGCGTGCGTGTTGCCATGCGCGACCAGGGCCAGCAGCGCGATGGCTGTCGCGTGGCGGCTGTCCTCGGTCGGATCGCCCGGTTTGCGCATGGCCCGGCGCAGGGATTCGCTGCGAGACTTCATGGCACTCATCACCGAGCCGAGTCGAGCCAACTTGCTCCAGTCGTACTCGACCGTCACCGTGCCGCTGGCCTTTCCTGCGGCTGCGGCCTTCAGCGCGGGAAGAGCTTTCGTTGCCTCGTCGTAGGACCGGCTGCGAGCGATCGCGAGAGCCGCGTCGCGCAGATCGGGGCCGGATTGTTTGAGCTTCGAGTCCGCTTCGTGCTCGGCCAACGCCTGAGCACAGATCGCCAAATACGTCGCTGACCGCCTCATCGAATCGAGCCGTTCCTTGTATGATTCGGCCGACGCCAAAGCCTGCTCGACATCGGTCAGTCTTGCCGTGGCCTCGGCCACCAGATCGTCGGTCGAGGCGACTTCCGAGAGCTTCGTGGGAGGAGCAGCCAGCACTGTCAGCCAGCCCGTCACAACCACGGCCACGGCCACGACGAGCAAAATCCAGCATCGAAGAACCGTCACGGTCATCAAGAGGCATCCTGTGAACAGAGACCTGGTTGAGGCGGGACGCCTCTGCCACGAAGTTGGTGGCGATTCTGGGTGCGTGTCTGAAACCCGTCAAGGAACATCCTGGTGAGTGAGCCACCGCGTCTTTTCGCCGTCATCCCCGCCGCAGGCCACAGTCGGCGCATGGGTCAACCCAAACTGCTGTTGCCGTGGGAAGGGACGACGGTGATCGAGCGAGTCCTCACGGTGCTCGATCATCCGGCGATTGCCGCGCGGTGCGTGGTCGTTCGTGCGGGAGATGCACCGCTGACGGAAGCCGTTCGCCGCGCGGGGGGACTCGTGCTGCATCCGCCCGTCGATCCGCCCGACATGCGCGCGAGTGTCTGCTTCGCGCTGGAGACGATTCATCGAGACTACTCACCGCGCGACGACGATGGCTGGCTGCTCGTCCCCGCCGATCATCCGGTGTTGGATCGAGACCTCATCGCAACGTTGATCGCCGTGTGGGAGCGGGATCGTCCGCTGATCCTCGTCCCGCGCGCGGGCAACCGGCGCGGACATCCGACTCTGTTTCGGTGGAGCCTCGCGCGTGAGATCGCACGCATTCCGGCCGATCTCGGGCTGAACTGGCTGTTGAGTGAACACGCCCGCGACGTGAGCGAACTGCCCGTCGAAGGGGATGCCGCGCTGACGGACCTCGACGCGCCGGAAGACTACGAGCGGTTGCGTCGTTTGTGGTGAACTCTGGCGGCGATTTCAAAACTAACCCGCAGCGTGAGCGAGGGCGAACTCACGCCGGATCTCACGAGGCCCTCGCTTGCGCTGCGGGTGAATGGCACTCACTTTAGATTCGTAGCCACGCTCGCCAGAGCGTGGGGATCGCACCGTGACCGCAAAATCCCACGGTCTGGCGACCGTGGCTACCTA
>JAYUFF010000634.1:0-1753 GCA_043738825.1 Schlesneria sp. | reverse complement strand
CGATATACTTCTTGTTCATCAGAACCTCCTTGTTCAACAGAGGTTCTCCGATTTCAACCCGGTCAATCAACCCCAAATCTGAGACCTGACAGGGCACTAGAACTTGTTTGGATGGATTCGACGCGACGCTTGGCCTGTTTCCCTGCGGCGGATCAGCGCGGTATGAGGGAACACCACCGGAGTTGTTCCCCGTAGGGAGAACGGGTTGTGATGGCGACCATTATGGTTTTCTACTTCATGCGCCAGAGCTTGAATTGGAGGATCTGCCCTTTTGCCACTATTGTCCCATGGATTCGGACGGCGTCATCATTGTGGGTTCAGGGACAGAAAACGGAATTGGGTCTGTGATGGCTGTGACCCTTTCCTATGACTTCGTTAGTGCCGAAGAGAAGAGTCTCATTTCAGAAATCGCGCGTGCGTGCAACATCAGCCCTCAAGTGGAACACAATCCGGTGATTCCTGTGCCACAAGACTGGCAGTTCCTTCCGTCTTCTGATGGCGTTGGAACCATCGCGCCGGCGAGTCTTTTTGACTCGCAAATGGTTGTCGAATTCGATCGATACAAATCCGCCGACCCATTCGTAGGCGCGGCCGAGCTTGCGATTCAGAACGGCCACTTGGCTACTGCACTTCATTACCTTCGCGAGGGGCTTTGGTTCTTTGGGTGGAAGAAACCGCTTGTACTCGCACGGCGGATGGTTGAGGTGTACGAGATGATGAATCGACGACCATTGGCAAATGCATTGACTCAGACGATGAGCAAGTGGGGCGAAGCAGCGAGCGTGTAAACCGCCGAATAAGTTGGTCAACCGGCGCGTATTTCGTAATCCGGTTTTTCTGACCGCTGCCCGGTTACCTTGGTGTCAGTGATCGAGGTCACTCGATGTTTCCGCTGGTGGGCCGAGGAACCGGCCGCCATCGACTCGCAGCACTTCGCCGGTGGCGAAGTCGGTTCCTTCGAGCAGGTAGAGCACGGCCTGAATGACGTCGTTCGCCGAGCCGATGCGGCCGAGTGCGGATGAGTCTCGGATTTCCTGAAGCTTCGATTCGGACAGGCCCGGCGGTGGCTCGACGGTTCCCGGCGCGACGGCATTCACCGTGATGGTTGGTGCCAGCTCAACGGCCAGCGCCTTGGTGAGCGTGACCAGTCCGCCCTTCGCGATCACGTACGGCAGGAAGTCGCGATACGGCCGATCGACGGCCCAGTCGGTGAAGTGAATGATCTTCCCTTGCAGGCCCTCGACGATCGGCTGCCGCTGCATCGCGCGAGCGGCGGCGACCGCGACCCAATACGGCGCGGTGAGATTGGCGGTCAGCATCGCCTCGTAGTCCTCGGGCCGCAGCGTCGCGAAGGGTGTGCGCGTGTAGATGCTCGTCAGATTGACGAGGACATCGACGGAGCCGAACGTGGCCACGGTCCACTCGACGAGTCGTTCGGCTTCGTCGGCAGATCGCAGGTCGGCGCGAAACGTCTCCGCCCGTACGTCGAGCCGCCGACATTCGACAGCCAGTTCGTTGAGTGCGTCGTGGCTGGTCAGATAACTGAGGGCGATGTTCGCTCCCCGTTCGGCCAGTTGTCGGGCGAGCTTCGCACCAATGCGGCGTCCACCCGTGATGAGAATGGTCTTACTGTGCAGGTTCATGGTGCGTGTCCCTCTGATGCGATGTCTCTCGCGGCAGCAAATGCCGATGCCAGCGCAAGTCTCTCGAAAACGTAGTGCGATGCCTAGCAAACAGGTTGGTTCGTCTTGTT
>JAYUFF010000633.1:0-1755 GCA_043738825.1 Schlesneria sp. | reverse complement strand
GTTGATGTCGATGGGTCGGGCATTGAGTGCAGACGGCCTCACATTGAGAAGGGCCGGAAGATGACGGATGTCACCGATTTGCAGACGCGGCTGATCTTGGACTCGGCCTACGACGCCATGATCGCGATGGACTCGCACGGTCGGATCATCGACTGGAACCGTCAGGCCACGGCCACGTTTGGTTGGTCGCGCGACGAGGCCCTCGGGCGCGTCTTGGTCGAGACAATCGTTCCCTCCGCCTTTCGCGAGGCTCATACGCGCGGACTGGCTCATTTTCTGGTCACGGGCGAAGGACCGGTGTTGAATCAGCGGATCGAGGTCTCGGCTCTGAGGCGTGATGGTCGCGAGTTCCCCGTCGAACTGACGATCACTCACCTGCGCGTCGATCAGACGGACCTGTTCTATGCGTTCGTTCGCGACATCACCGAGCGACGGCAGTCCGAAGCGGAATGGTCGCGGCTGACGAAGCAGTTCCAACTGCTGTTGGAGTCATCGGGCGAGGGCCTGTACGGCATCGACCTGCGCGGGTGCTGCACGTTCATCAACCGCACCGGGGCCGAGATGGTGGGCTATCAGCCCGACGAGCTGCTCGGCCGGAACATGCACGAGGTGTTGCATCACAGCCGCGAGGACGGCTCACCGTATCCCGTGGCCGAGTGCCCGATCTTCCGCGCGTTTCAGTCCGGGGTCGGCTGCCGCAACAGCGACGAAGTCTTTTGGAGAAAGGACGGCAGTTCGTTTCCCGTCGAGTACTCGTCGCATCCGATTCGCGACGCGGGCCTCGTGCAGGGAGCCGTCGTGAATTTCATCGACATCCGCGAACGACGGCGATCCGAACGCCTGCTGGTTCAGCAGCGCGAGGAACTGGCCGAGTCACACGCCGCGCTGCGTGAGCAGACTCAAGTTCTGCGAGGCATCCTCGACAACATTGGTGAGGGGGTCGTGGTGGCCGACCCGGAGGGCAAGTTTATCGTGTTCAATCCGACCGCCGAGCATTTGATCGGCCTCGGTGCGACCGATGCGTCGCCCGAGCAGTGGGCCGATCGTTACGGGCTGTTCTATCCCGACGGGAAGACGCCTTATCCGATGAGTGAAGTCCCGCTGGCGCGGGCGATTCGCGGTGAGCCGTGCGATGAGGTCGAGTTGCTCGTGCGGAACCCCCGGTTTCCACAACCGGTGCTGATCTCGGTGACGGGCCGGCCGATTCGCGATGGCGGTGTGTTGCGCGGCGGCGTGGTGGTGTTCCGCGACATCACCGAACACAAGCGGGCCGAGGAAGAGTTGCGTCAGGCCAAGCTCGCGGCTGAAGCGGCCAGCAAGGCGAAGAGCGAGTTCCTCGCCAACATGAGTCACGAGATTCGCACGCCGATGAACGGGGTGCTCGGCATGACCGAATTGGTGCTGGATACGGAGCTGACCGCCGAGCAGCGCGAATACCTCACGCTCGCGAAAGCCTCGGCCGACCACTTGTTGTCGGTCATCAACGACATCCTCGACTTCTCCAAGATCGAAGCGGGCAAACTCGATCTGGAGATGATCGACTTCCCGCTGCGCGACAGCCTCGACGACACCGTGGCCACACTTGCCCTGCGCGCCGCCAAAAAGGGGCTGGAGCTGGTCTGTCATGTCCGACCCAACGTTCCGGTCGGTTTGATTGGCGATCCCGGACGACTGCGGCAGATCGTGGTCAACTTGGCTGGCAACGCGATCAAGTTCACCGAACGAGGCGAGGTGGTCGTGCATGTCGAGGTCCAG
>JAYUFF010000632.1:0-4711 GCA_043738825.1 Schlesneria sp. | reverse complement strand
GTTCGGCGAGGCGGCGGGCCGCTTCGACGTATTGCTTGTCGTTCATCAGGGCCAACGCTTGGAGCGGCGTGTTGGTGCGAGGGCGGCGGACCGTGCAGTTCTCTCGCGACGGGGCGTCGAACGTGGCCATCGACGGCGGCGGCGACGTGCGCTTCCAGAACGTGTACATGCTGCGGCGGTAAAGGCTCTCGCCCGCGTCCTGCTTGAACTCGCGCGTGTTGCTGCCGACGAAGGCGACCGCTTCCCAGACACCCTCGGGCTGGTACGGCTTCACGCTCTTGCCGCCCGATCGTTCGACGAGCAGGCCGCTCATCGCGAGGACCGAATCGCGGATGACTTCCGCTTCGAGCCGGAAGCGCGGGCCTCGGGCAAGTAAGAAATTGTCGGGATCGCGGGCGAGCAGCGTCGGCGAGACTTTGGCCGACTGGCGGTACGTTCCCGACATGACCATCAGCTTGTGCATCTGCTTCACGTTCCAGCCGGTGCGGATGAACTCGGTCGAGAGCCAGTCGAGCAGTTCGGGATGCGTCGGCCAAGTTCCCTGCGCCCCGAAGTCTTCCGCCGTCTTGACGATCCCGTTTCCGAAGAACTGCTGCCAGTAACGGTTCACGATGACTCGCGAGGTGAGCGGATGGTTTGGCGCGGTGAGCCACTTCGCCAGGCCGAGCCGGTTGTTCGGCACGCCCTCGGGGAGCGGAGGCAGAGCCGACGGCACACCGCGTTCGACCTTCTCGCCTTTCTTGTCGTAGGCCCCTCGGATCAGGACAAAGGTCTCGCGCGGCTGGGGCAGGTCTTCGGAAATCATTGTCGCGGGGATGGCTCCGTCGAGATCCTTCTTCTGCTTGTCGATGTCGGCGATCTTGGTGTCGATCGCGGCGAACGTCGCCCGCGTGCCGGTGTTGATCGACTGAAGGAAGTAGTCGCGAAGTTGTTTGGTTTGGTCGGCGTTTCGTTTCGCAGCCTCGATCTTCAGAGCCGCTTGAATGTGCGCGGGGAGCGTCGTTTTGGGAGTCGGCAGTTCGGAATCTTCCCAGGCCAATTGCGAGTTGAACTCGGTCGAGACCGGCGTCGAGCGCGTCACCACGCCCGCCTTGTCCCAGTAGACCGTGCCGCCCGACTGCGTGAAGGCCCAGCCATTCAGAGACGATCCTGCGTTCAAGCCGACATCAGCGATGTTCACTTCCAGACGAACCCACTCACCCGTCTTTGGCAACGCGCCGCCGAGTCGTTTGGCGGGAGTGTTCTTCGCGCCGAAGGCGATCGCGTCCTCATCGCCCCAGTTCATGCGGTGCTCCCACGCACCATCGTTGAACTGCATCATGACGGCCTTCGGCGGATTGGCCGGATCGAGATAGACGTAGGCGAACAGGACATCACCCTCGCCCAGCTTCAGGCCGGGGTTGGCTCCCGTAAAGAAGTGCTGCGAGAGTCCGGGGGCCGTGCGAGTCGAAGACTTCTCACCGCTAAAGACTGGTCCTTCGGCCTTCGTCACAAACTTCCAGGGCGAGTCCCCTTGGAGACTTGTTCCGGGAGGAAACTTGTCGTCGTCGAACCAGACATATTCCTGCCGCGTTACCGACAGAGCGTCGGCGGGAATCTCGGCTCCCACGAGCGGATCGACGTACTGAATCTTGGCGAGTTCATCCGTGATCGACTTTCGCAGCGCGGCCAATTCGTTGTCGTGCTGCGTCATCTTCGCGGTCTGCTCGGACGTGGGGAGCTTCAAGGTCGGAGCGGGGAGTAGGGCGTTGCCATCCATCGCTGCGTCGCTCATTGAATAGAAGTATGAGTAGAGCGAATAGAACTCCTTCTGCGAGATCGGATCGAACTTGTGCGTGTGGCAGACGGCGCATTGCAGCGTCAGACCGAGGAACACGGTCGAGAGGGCCTCCGTCCGATCAACGGCATAACGCACGAGGACTTCGTCGTTGATCGAACCACCCTCGCTGGTCGTCACGTTGCAGCGGTTGAAGCCCGAGGCCACCTTTTGATCGACGGTCGCGTTCGGAATCTGGTCGCCCGCGAGTTGCTCGATGGTGAACTGATCGAACGGCTTGTTCTGGTTGAAGGCGTTGATGACGTACTCGCGGTACGGCCAGAGCGACCGTTCGTTGTCGAGATGCAGCCCGTGCGTGTCTCCGTAGCGAGCGGCATCCAGCCAGATGCGGCCCTGATGCTCACCATAGCGCGGTGACATGAGCAATCGATCAACAACTCGCTCGTAAGCCTCGGGCGCTGTGTCGGCGAGAAACGCATCGACTTCGGCGGGTGTCGGAGGAAGACCAGTCAGATCGAGAGTCGCTCGCCGCATGAGCGTGATCTTGTCCGCTTCGGGCGACGGTTCGAGGTCCGCTTGTTCGAGCTTCGCCAGCACGAACCGATCAATGTCGTTGCGGACGTTGTTTGTGAACTTGGTCGCGGGCGGGTCGCGACGGACCGCCGCGAGGAACGACCAGTGACCCTGATACTCGGCTCCCTGAGCGACCCACAGTTTCAGCGTCTCGATGTCGGCCGCAGTCAGACTCTTCCCGCTGGCCTTGGGCGGCATCTGCTCGTCGGGATTCGCCGACGTGATTCGTTTGACGAGTTCGCTCGCCGAAATGTCGTTCGGCACGATCGGGGTATGCCCCGACTCCAGCTTCGAGACGGCGCTCTCCCGCTTGTCGAGCCGCAACCCGGCCTGAAGCTGCTTCTGATCGGGACCGTGGCACAGATAGCAGTTGTTCGACAGGATCGGCCGCACGTCCCGGTTGAACTCGATCTTCCGATCAGCCGCGCGAACGGAGGCCGAAGCCAAGACCCACAGACTCGCCACAGACACGGCTCTAACAACAGACCGACAGCGCATCGGAAAGTCCTCGACAAACAAGCGGGAAAGGAACGGAGGCGGGTTCAACCGGCAGACGGCTCGAAACTCGAACCGGGTATCAGTATCGGCCGATCCCCACGGCTGTGTCAAACTGGACTTGCTGGTTCTCGTGAGTCGGCAGCGACCTAATTTGAATGTGCGGGTCCGGTTGAACTAGCTCGACGCGCGAATGGCACTGACTTTAGGTAGCCACGGTCGCCAGACCGTGGGATTTTGCGGTAACGGTGCGATCCCCACGCTCTGGCGACCGTGGCTACGAATCTAAAGTTAGTGCCATTCGCCCGACGCGCCAGCGGGGGTTTCGCTCGGATCGAACGCTCAGCCCTCGCTCGCGCGTCGGGCTAGTGCTTTGTCACAGCTTGATCTTGGGGTAGCCACGCTCGCCAGAGCGTGGGGTCCATCCAGCGTCTCCCCCACGTTCTGGCGAACGTGGCTACGACAACAACCCCCATTCTTAGCTGTGATACAGCACTAGTTTTGAGGGTCACTCGCGCCAAATGAGGGCACCACAGCTTTGTCTTGCGTCTGCTTGAAAAACATGGTGGGAACAGCTTCCTTCGCCCAATCGCTAAGCCGCAGCGTGCGTATTGAAGTTGCGCATTTTTCAGAGGCCGCGCGCCGGGGCGTCGCAATGGACCTGCTGCTCTGCAACCTTCCTCCGTGCCCCGGCTCACGACTCAGAAGCTATCCGGAAATTGCATTTGCCGCATCTTGATCGAAGCGACGACTTTGGGTGCCACGGTCACGGCTTTGCGTGGCCGTGTCTTCGCTATGACAAAAGCACGGCCACGCAAAGCCGTGACCGTGGCACCCTGAAAACAAGCCGTTTCTTTCCGGATAGCCTCTCAATACGCACTCGCGATTATCCAAAGTCTAAGCGCACAATTGGCAAAGATTGAAGAGGAGCTTGCAATCCATGTCAGCGACAAGTACGGCGAAAACACAAGATGAGATCTATCTCGATCAGTGGTATCAATACCGTGCCGCACACCACGGCCCGGTGTGTACGAAAGAGTTCGCGCGATGGGTTTATAGCAAGGAGTTGATACCAAACCCGAAAATCGATCTCGTCAAGATTCACGAGCAAAAGGTAAAGCAGGCTCTCCGGCGAAACCGCATCAAAGATCTGACGGGGCGGAAGATCAAGCCTTGGGTGGCAGTCAAAATCGAGAAAATGACCGCTAACGGACAAAAGCTAATTCAAGTTGTCGTGAACCATCTCCATGAGATGAGCTTAGACCATGCACTAACGGCATTTGGGCAGTGCGACGATCTAATCTCAAAGCAACGGAGGTCGGCAACGCGCAACCTACAGAGCTTTCTGGAGTTCAACCCAAACGCTGTCGGTCACGAACGGCTATTCGTCTTCGCTTTCATGGACGAAGAGCCAGTCGAGGCCATGATGGAAACAATCGAGGAATCGCCGACACCGACAAAAGCGTCGTATCCGCCCACGCAGCCGCGGTAGGCTATTTTCCCCATCGCGCTGCAGCAGCCTTCTTGGCAATCTCAGACCGCTTCTTCTTGCTGAGTGCTGCGGCCCGAGCCTTGCCGCCCTTCAGCCCGCCCAGCCGCCCGAGGGCGACTGCGGCGGGATTCTTTTCGGGCAGAGCGGCAACCGGATCGGCGTCGGGTACGATGGCGTCCAGAACGCTTCGGGCGAGTTGCTGGGTGTCTTTTTGAATGCTTGAGCGTTTAGGCATAGTGCCGGAATCATTGCAACCGACCACAAGCGAGTCAAGCGGTGCCACGATCAACGGAGCGAGAACCAGGTCCGCCGATTAGACTGACCCACTACCCAAAAAAGGGTTAATGGCGTTGAGGGCCACGACCACGGCTTGG
>JAYUFF010000631.1:0-12512 GCA_043738825.1 Schlesneria sp. | reverse complement strand
AGCGCCTGACTCAACTGCGTCCGCAATTCGACGGCCATCAGCGAGTCCAGCCCCAGCTCGGACAACGGTTGATTGGGGTCGATGACTTCCTGCGACAGTCGCATCACGCGCGCGGCGTGATGGCGGACCAAGTCCACCAATTCCGTGTCGAGTTCACCGCCGACAACCGCAACCGGCTCGACCGGCAAACTGTTGGCTCGCAGCGGTCCCATTTGTCCCATCGGTTGCATCTGTCTTTCGTGAACCTGTCCATCCGCTTGAGCCAGATACAACGTGTGATTGGAATCGTCTTTCATCCGCGCATCGTTCAAACACGCCACGGCCGGGAAGCCCGACTGCGACAGAACCCGCTGCCAGCGGTCTCGTCGCATCAACGGGTAATCGGCCCGCAACTCGGTGTCCTCGAAACTCCACCAGCCGTCGATCAGCGTGAAGATCATGTCGCCCCACAGCGGCGGATTGGCCCCTTCCAGCAACAGCAGCCAACCGTTCGGCTTGAGAAGTTGCCGGACATGAGTCAGCGTCGTCAGCAAGCGGGGCGTCGCGTGCAGCACGTTCGCGGCGACGACCAGATCGAACGAACCCAGCTTCGAGTCAAAGCCCTGCTCGGCCGGTGGCTGACTGATGTCGAGCAACTTGGTTTCGAGAAACGGGCAGGCGCGGAAGCGATCTTCGGCCGCTCGCAGAAACAGCGGTGAGACATCGGTGAAGACGTAGGCGGATCGCTCGGCCGGCAGTTGTGGCAGCAGGTGCATCGTCAGCCCGCCCGTCCCCGCGCCGACTTCCAGAATGCGCAGGGACTCTCCGACGGGGAGATCGTTCGCAATCTGTCGCAGCACCTCGGCGGCCAACTGGTTGTAGCCCGCCAGCAAACGCGACTCACTGTAGAACTGAGCCGCCTTGTCGGTCGAGCCGTCGGGAAACAGAAACGTCAACGGCTCGACATCGCCGCGCCAGATCGCCGCCAAAGCCGCGCCGGCCCGACGGATCAGATCGCATTCCGGGTAGGTTCGTTCTCGTTCCAATTCCAACAACAACTCGCCGGCCGTTCGATCGAGCGCTGGCAATTGGACGCGATACGCGCGCTGGGTCAATTGGAGGAGGCCGCGTTCGACGAGCCGGCTCAACACACGGCTGACCTTCGGGCGATGCCGCGCGGGGACACGCCGTTCGAGTTCGTCCTCCGAAATGAGCGCGCCGACGTGCCAAGCAAACCCGAGTTCCCGCAGGGCGTCGATGACGAAGCGAATCGCAATCTCGTCCAACCGCAAAGTCAACGCGCGCGAGTCGTCTTCCAGCCCGGATCGCAGATGCCCGACGCGGGCGGCAATCGAGTCAGAAGACGGCAGCCAGGAGAGCAGCGGCGAGGGGGCGAGGGGGAGCGAGGGAGCAGCGGTGACGGCTCGAAGAGGATTCTCTCGACGATACTGCTGCCGTTGAAATGCGTAGGTCGGCAGGGAAACGCGCGAACAGGGAAACGGTTCGTGGACGCCGCGCCAATTCACGTCGGCACCGCGCACGTACAGTTCCGCCAAACTGGAGAGCATCGTTTCCCAACCGCTGCGCGCTTTCGTCAGCGACGGCAGCCAACGGAGTCCGAAAACGGGGTCTGACCCCTTTGTCTGTTCGGGGTCTGTCCCCGTTTTCGGAGCCGGCGCGCGACGAACCTTCATGCAGCCCATGCCCATCGCCAGCAAGTTCGGATTGGGGCCGATCTCAACAAACGTGCGGCAGCCGGTCGCCGCCAGCGAGTGCATGCCGTCGGCAAAGCGGACGGGAGATTGAACGTGCCGCACCCAGTACTCGCCGCGCGCCATCTCGCCATCCGCGAGCTGCCCCGACACGTTCGAGATCATCGGCAGCTTCGGCGGTGAGTACGAAAACCGTTCGGTGGCGGCTCGGAATGATCCCAGCATTGGCTTCATCAACGCCGAATGCCCCGCATTCGACGTGTTCAGAGTTTCGGCGTCCACTCCGGCGGCCCGCAGGTTCGACACGACTTGGCGTACGGCCTCGCGTTCGCCGGAGATCACGATCGTGTCGGGACCGTTGATCGCGGCGATGGAGACTCGCTCGCCCAGCGCGCCGATCGCCGCTGCGACGAGCGATTCACTGGCCATCACGACGGCCATCTCGCCCGTCTGCGGCAAGGCTTGGATCAGCCGACCGCGAGTCGCCACCAACTCCAGTCCGGTCTCCAAACTGAACACTCCCGCGACGCAGGCCGCCGCGTATTCTCCGGCGCTGTGACCGAGCACGGCCGCCGGTTCGATCCCCCACGACTTCCACAACTCGGACAGCGCGTACTGCAACGCGAACAGCGCGGGCTGCGTGTAACCGGTCTGGTCCAGCAATGTGCCGTAGCCAATCTCGCCAGAGATTGGGCTCCCGTCCGCACCAGCACCCAATCTCTGGCGAGATTGGCTACGGCCCACTTCCGATTCGCGGAACATCACTTCGGTGAGCGGAACCTGCAACGGCTCGCGCAGCAACTCGGCGCAGCGGTCGATCGCGGCGCGAAACACGGGGTGCGACTCATACAGATCGCGGCCCATGCCGACGTACTGCGAACCCTGGCCGGTAAACAGGAAGGCAATTTTTGGGTCGGCCGCTTGTCCGTTGGCGCGTTGTCCGCTCCAGACCACTTGGGACGGATCTTCGCCCGAAGCATAGGCCCGCAGTTTGTCGAGCAACTCATTGCGCGAAGCCGCCACCACCGCCAGCCGACTCGAAAAATGATCGCGCGTCGTCGCGGCGGTGAAGCAGAGGTCTTCGAGCCGTTGCTCGGGATGAGCCGCGATGTGCTCCACGTACTTCCGGGCCAGCAACTGGAGCGACTCATCGCTGCGTGCGGAGAGCGCGAGCAGATGCTGCGACGGCGACGCCGACTGAGTCGTCTCACCAACCCGAAGCGTGAGCGAGGGCGAGCGTTCCAAAAGTGGATGAGTCTCAAATTGTGTGGAGCGTCCGCCCTCGCTTACGCTTCGGGTTACTTCGGGCTGACTCACCGCTTCCACGATCACGTGCGCGTTCGTGCCGCTGAAGCCGAACGAACTGACCGCCGCCAACCGTCGTTGTTCCGAGTCGGGCCACGGCAGTGACTTGGTCGCCACTCGGATCGGCATCCGGTCCCAGTCCAGGTGCGGGTTGGGCGTGTGAAAATGGAGCTGCGGTGCGATGTGCCCGTGCCGCAGCATCAACACGACTTTGATCAAGCCCGCGATCCCGGCGGCGGCTTCGAGGTGACCGATGTTGGCCTTGGCCGATCCGACATACAGCGGCTTGTCGGCGGATCGATCCGCGCCGTAGACGCGATTCAGAGCCTCCAACTCGATCGGATCGCCGAGCGGCGTTCCCGTGCCATGCGCTTCGACGTAGGCCACCTCGCGCCCCTGGACGCCGGCCTTTTGCAACGCCTTGCGAATCAAGCGTTCCTGCGCCGCGCCATTCGGCGCGGTGAGGCCATTGCTGGCCCCGTCGTGATTCATCACTGCGGCGCGGATGCGGGCGAGAATCGTGTCGCCGTCGCGCACCGCGTCGCACATCCGCTTCAGCACCACCAGGCCGCAGCCTTCGCCTCGGACATACCCGTCGGCGGTGGCATCGAACGTCTTCGTGCGACCGTCGGCGGCCAGCGCGGTCAGCTTGCAGAGCGCGATCGTCGTGGCTGGTGAGAGCATCAGGTTCACGCCACCCGCCAACGCCAGCTCGCACTCGCCCGCCAGCAGCGACTGGCACGCTTGATAAACGGCGACCAACGACGACGAGCACGCGGTGTCGAGCTGCACGACGGGACCGTGCAATCCCAGCACATACGCGATCCGCCCGGCCGCGATGCTCCGCGCCGTGCCGAGCGTTTGATAGGCGTTGATGTCGGCGAGGCCGTTGCCGTGATGTTGCCAGGTGGCGTGATCGTCGGAACTCAAACCGATGAAGACGCCCGTTTCACTCCCCTGTAAACTCGTGGGCGCGAGGCCGGCGTGCTCCAACGATTCCCAGGCGACCTCCAACAACAAGCGTTGTTGCGGGTCGAGATCGATCGCCTCGCGTGGCGTGATGCGAAAGAACGCGGCATCGAACTGATCGGCATCTCGCACGAAGCCGCCATGCCGCGTGTACATCTTGCCGGGAGCGGCCGGGTCCGCATCGTAGTACGCCTCGACATCCCAACGGTCGCCCGGAATCTTGCCAATCGCATCGCCGCCACGCTCCAGCAGATTCCAAAAGGCGTCCGGTGAATCCGCGCCGCCCGGAAAACGGCAGCCGAGGCCGACGATGGCGATGCCGTCATTCGTCGCGTCTGCGGCTCGCGTGCGGTGTTGCTCTGAGGCAGGCACGCGGGTTGAGTGTCCGACGAGATGCTCCGCCAGCGCGTTGATCGTCGGATGATTCCAGAAGACGATGGGATCGACCGGCCGCTTCAGCCAGCATTCCAGTTCGTTGGCCAAGTCCACCGCGCGGAGTGAGTCGAGGCCGAAGTCCGCGAACGCCCGCGACGTGTCGATTTGTGCCGGAGTGACGCCGGACTTGTTGGCCAGCCACCGGGCGATCCACTCGCGAACGGTTGCATGGGACTGATGGGACGCATGGGACATAGGAAACTGATCGGTCCCATCAGTCGCATGCGTCCCATCAGTCCCATTCCATTGAGCCAACGAATCCAACTCGCCCGTCAGGAACGCCGACTTCACGGCGCGGCGTTGGATCTTGCCGCTGGTCGTTTTGAAGGCTCCCCCCGACGGCAGCAACACGATGGCGTGCAGCCTCAAGTCGAGTTCGTCAAACACGGCCGCGCGGATGGCCGAGAAGACTTCGTCGGCATTCACCGCGCCCAGTTGCTTGCCCTGAACTTCCTGCACGACAACCAGCTCTTCCTCACCATCCACGTCCACCGAGAACGCCGCGCCGTTGCCGGGACGCAACGCGGGATGGCTGCGCTCGACCGTCAATTCGATGTCTTGCGGGTAATGGTTGTGCCCGCGAATGATGATCAAATCTTTGAGCCGCCCCGTCACGTACAACTCGCCGTCCAGCAGGCAGCCGAGGTCGCCTGTCCGCAGGAACGGACCTTCTCCCGTGGCCAGTTTGGCTCGAAAGGTTCGTTCGGTTTCTTCCTCGCGATTCCAATAACCGAGCGCCACGCACGGCCCCGCGACCCAGATCTCGCCGACTTCATGAGTCGCGCAACGTGATCGCGTTTCCGGGTTGACGATCTCGACACGCGTGTCGTCGAGCACTCGGCCGCAACCGGCGACGGTTCGCTGCTGCTGCCCCGCGATGGCAGGCACGAGTTGGCCGTGCTCGTAAGCGCCCAGTTCGACATCGAGCAGAACCGGGTCCGCGCCCGGAGGCGAATGTGACACGATCAAGGTCGCTTCGGCCAAGCCGTAAGCCGGCGCGTGGCTGGACCAACGGAAGCCGCAATCCCGGAAGGCCTCGTGGAACGCCCGCAGTGTCTCGGGGCGAACCGGTTCGGCGGCGTTGGCGGCTGCAACCCAGCAGCTCAAGTCGAGCGCGGCCCGCTGTTCCGGCGTGGTCTTGCGCACGCACAGCTCGTAGGCGAAGTTCGGAGCCTGGCTGTGCGTGACGCGATACCGCGAGATCGCCTCGAGCCAGCGGATCGGCCGCTTGATGAACGCCAGCGGCGACATGAAGTAACACGGCACGCCAACGAACAGCGGCTGAAGCAAGCCTTCGATCAAGCCGTAGTCGTGATGGTAGGGCATCCACGTCGCCGCAAGGCTCGCGGACGAATAGCCCGCCGCAGCCGACAAGCTGCGACACTGGTGCAACACGTTTCCGTGACTGACCGCAACTCCTTTCGGCGCGGAGGTCGAGCCGGAAGTGTATTGCAGAAAGGCCACGTCGTCCGGCTCAAACGGGGGCAGGACTCTTTGATTGACTCCGGCTCGCTGATCGGCTCGATCCGGCGAGTGCGCCTCATCAATGAGTCCTGACCTCGTTGTTGTGACCCCCGTTGTTGTGATCTCTGCCGTTGCCTCGGCGGTGTCGATCAGGCGGAGTTTCCGAAACTCAGCCGTGTCCTCCAAGTGTCTTGCCAATGCGGCGTGGAGTTCGCCCGTGGTCAGGACCAGTGATGCTTGCGCGTCTTGGACGACTGCCACCAACCGAGGCAACGCCCGCTTCATGCGCGCCGTGTCTGGTGGAGGAAGCGGGATGGCGATGACTCCGGCATACAGACACCCAAAGAACGCGGGCAGAAATTCCGGGCCGGGCGGGTACATCAGCAAGGCCCGGTCGCCGCGCTGCGCGACGGTGCTCAGCAGCGCGGCAATCGCTTGAGCCTGTCGGTGCAGTTCGGCATGCGTGAAGCGTGGCCCCTCGTCCCGGCCATCGACGAGGAACTGGTAGGCCACTTGATCCGGTGTGACTTCCGCGCGCCGGTGCAGCAAATCGACCAGCGACGGGAACCCCGGGTGGGCGGTGACGGAGTCAGACCGAGCGTCAAACATGGATGTCCGCCTTATCGCCGCTCTCGCGCACGTCGATGTTCAAGTCCCGCTGGCCGGGTCGATGGATGGCCACGGCCAAGACGTGGTCGAGTGTGGGACGCTGACAGACGAATTGCCAGTCCGCCTCAACGCCGTCGCGCGGCGTGGCGAACGCGATCCGCCAATGCCCGCGCGCGTCGTGCTCGAATGAAAATCGATCGAGCGGAATCGACAGACCGCCTCCGCACGCCTTGATGTACGCTTCCTTCAGCGTCCAGAATTCGAGGAACCTCACGCGCTGTTGAGCGTGCGGCAACTCTCGCAACCGTTGGGCTTCCTGTCGCGAAAAGTAACGGTCGGCGATGGCCTGAGTCTGCACCGGCCGATCCAACCGCTCGACATCGACTCCCACCGCGACGCGGCTGGTCACGGCGCACGCAGCCAGCCCCGAGGTATGGGACAGATTGAATCGCAGGCCGGGTTGAGTGTTCCGTTCGGTTGCAATCTCCGGCCGCCCGTGGCCGCCAAACACGAAGCGCCAATCCTCTGGAGGCACATTCGCATAGCGTGACAGCGTCGTCCGCAGCAGCACGTGCGCATGGAGATAAAGCCGGGCGTCGGCAGGAAAGCGATAGGCACGGTAGCGCCGCTGTTCCTCTTCATCCAACAACCGGGCGGACGACGGCCAGTCGTCCGGTTGCGCCGCGCGATGGATCGATGAGAGCCAGACAACGGCTTGGTCTCGCGGCAGAGTTGTGCAAGTTTGCGGCCGTGGGGCGTGCATGATTGTGACGCCGAGGAGGCTGAATCGGCGACGCGATGTCGGGCGTGTTCTCGTCCATGTCTATCTTGGCGGATGCCGTGTCCGCCGACCGATGCGTTGGCCTCCGTGTGTCTCGATTCGCGATTCAGTTCTCGGTGACATCCTCCAGTTTTTTGATCGAGGCCGCCGCTTGGGCGACTTGTTCCGCCGCGTTGGGCCAGCCGAATTTCAAGCCGGCTTCGCCCTGCGCCAAAGTCGTCTTGGCGTGGTCGTAGCGGGCACCGTATTGCTCGGCCACCTGTAGGCTCTCGGCGAACGAGCGGCGCGCTTGATCTTGGTTGCCCTCCAACGTGGCAACAATGCCCGTTTCTCGCAGGGCATGCGGGCGGCAGGCCAGGTAGCTCTTGGTGATTTTCAGTGCCGCGTGACAGGCTTTCTTGGCGGCGTGCAAGGCCCGCTGACGATCAGGCCCCTCGGACTCGCGCTCGGCAACGATCCTCAGCGCCGTGGCTTTCCACGTCATCGCACTGAAGATGCAGACGTTGCGCAGCCCGCGTTTCTTGGCGCGATCGAGACAATCCTGCAAGACCTTCGCCGCCTCAGCGGGGTTGTCTTCGCACAACAACAATTCCAGACCGCGGGCGTAAACGGCACCGGCAATCGACAGCGGATCCTCGCGCTTCCGATCCAACTCCTTCTGAATCGCGCCGCGCGGAATCAGATGCGGTGCGCTGGGGATCCAGAACAGCAGCGAGATGCAGACGGCCGAGAAGTCGCCGGTCTCCAGGCCGATTTCATACGCCTTCTTCGATTCAAGATAAGCAGTTTTGAGATCACCCAAGTGGAACATCGGCACGGTCGCGATCATGCGCGCCATGTTGGCTTCCCAAACATCGCCCGCTTGTTCGAGCAGTCGCACCGCTTCCGCGCCTGTTTGCAGACCTTCTTGGAACCGAGCCAGCACGATGCAAGAAAACGTATGGAAGCTGCGAGCCTTCCCCTGCCCCCACAGATCGCCGGCAGCCACCGAGATTTGATAGGCCCGTTTGGCATAGTCGATGCCGCGCGCCGCGAGCGGAATGGCCGACATCGTGATCGCGTGGAAGGAGTAGGTTTTTCCCATCTCCTGCGTCGGCGGATAGCGCTCGGCCAGATTCATCTGCCGCAGGTGCGACCACAACACCATCTCCATCGACCGAGAGAACCAGTACGTGATGGTCAAGTCGTCGAACAACCGGACGCGGAACAAGTCCATCCGACCTTGCGGCGTCTCGTGGCTTCTCCGCCCGACGAACCGCGAGGGGAAGAAAGTGTGCAGCAGTTGTACGACTCCCTCCCGGCTCATCCTGAGCATGAGCGACAGAAAGTTGCCGGGAGGTCGTTCGTTGAGCGCCGTGAGGGCCTTCTCCAAATACGCGACGGCGTCCCCCATGTCACCTTTCTTGAAAGTGCTCTTGCCGAGCTTCCCGTCGATCCGGGCCAGCGTGACGTTGTCCTTGGCCAGAGACCGCGCGGCGTGGAGTTGCTCGTTGGCGGCGTCGTAACTGCCACGCAGGATCAGCACGTCGCCGAGACCTTCCAGAATGCGAAACCGCAGCGCGGGAGTCGATGTCACGCTGCCCAGCAAGGCGGTGCGATACTGTTGCTCTGCGACTTCCAGGGCGTTCTGCTGGCGCGCCTGTTCGGCGGCGATCACGGCAAAGGGCATCGCCTTGCCGAGTTCACCAGCGGCGGCGTAGAAGTGCGACAGATCAAACACGCGCTGCCATTGACGCCGTTCCAGACGAAAGAATTCGGCCGGCTCTTCAAAGGCGGTCGCGCCCGTCAGATAAGCCCACAGATTCTCCACGGAGATGCCGCTGAGTTGCAGGATCGTTTCGGCGAGGTCCAGGTTGTAGCGCCGTCTCGTGCGCTCATCCAAATGATGCACGACCGATTCGCGGATGCGATCGTGATAGGTTTCGACGATCGTCGATTCGTCTTCCGATTCGGTCGTGCGGATGAGATTGCGGGTCCGCAGTTGCACGAGCAGGTTCTGCCCTTTGGCTCCCACCTCCAAGGCTTGGTAGGCTTCGGCCGAGACGATGGGGCGTCCGGCGACGGCGATGAGTTCCAGCAGCCGGCGCGTTTCTTCGGGCAGGCGACCCACGCGGATCCAAATGACTTCATCGAGTTCCAAGGTCTGGTCGGCGATTTCCGGGGCCTCTTGAATGTGCTGCACCAATTCCCACACGAAGAACGGCCAGCCACGGGATTCGTGGGCGATTTTGGCGGCGAACCGGAGTGACATCAGGTCGTCGCGTTTGAGGAGCAGCAACGCCAGCCGAGTCGCGTCCTCTTTGTCCAGTGCTTCGACGGCCAGCTCTTGTCGATGCGGACGAGCCTGGCCCGTGGCGTAGGCCGTGGCCAACGCCTTCAGGCACGAACTGGTCTCGACGTACTCGCTGCGGTAGGAACCGAGCAGCAACACGCGCGGCGAATCCGGCGGCCGAACCAGATCGCCCAGCAGCACCGCGCTATCCACGTCGCCCCATTGCAGGTCATCGATATACAGCACCACCGGCTGGCGCGTGCCGAGCCACTTCAGCAGTTCGCGCAGAGCGTTCATGGCCCGTTGACGCAGTTCCTGTTGATCGACATTGTCGATCGAGGGCTTGCCGGCGTCCGTCGCACCGGGCATCTGGCCCAGGACGGGAAACAGACGCACCAGCGGCAGGCTGTCTTCCGGAATGGCCTGCCGAACAAGCTCCTCGGGCAGTTTGCCGATGTGGCTGGCCAGCGAATCGATCAGACTGTCGAGTGCCTTAAACGGGACCGATTCCTGTTCGTAACAGCGGCCCGTCAGCACCACGGCCTGCTGTTGAACTTTGAGTTCCTCCAAAAAGGCTTGAATCAACACGCTCTTGCCCATGCCGGACTTGCCATGCACAAACACGCTCCGAGTTGCACCCGCCCGGACCTGCTCGAACGCGTCCCGCAGCGCGTCAAGATGTCGTTCTCGTCCGACCAACTCGACGGCCTGTCCGGTTCGCTGGCGGGTCTTGTCACGCAACGTCTCGGCGACATCATCCGCGCCGATGAGACGCAGGATGTCGAACACGCTGGGACGCTTCGCGGCGTCTTGGTTTAGCAGTGCCACGCAGAGGTCATTGAGTTCCACGGGGACGGTGGGTTCCAGTTCGCGCGGCTCTGTGGGCGTTTCTTTCTGCTTCTTGAAAATGATCTGCAACGGTTTGCCTTCGATCGGCAATCGCCCGGTCAGCAGTTCATACAGCAGGACTCCAACCGCATACCAATCGCTGGCCGGCGTCATCGGTTGGCAGGCGGCTTGTTCGGGGGCCATGTACTCGGGCGTCCCTTGAATGCCGCGCGAACGCCCTTTCTCGTCAATCTGCAAGGCCAGCCCGAAATCGACCAGCACCACGCGACCTTCCGTCGTGACGAGGATGTTGGAGGGCTTGATGTCGCGGTGCAGCATGCCGGCTTCGTGCAGCGCATGCAGACCCAACGCCAATTGTTTCAGTCCGTCGTACAGCCGATGCAGAATGGCCAGCGACAGCCGCGGTCCGGTTTTTGAAACGTCGGCCGTGAGCTTCCCCGTCTTGTCGCGATTCAGCCTCTCGAACTTCGACCAGACATATTCGAGAAAATCAACGGCCTCCAGAATCTCCATCGTGAAACACCACGTCTTGCCATCGGAGAGCAAGTCGTAGAGTGCGGCGAGATTCGGATGCGAGACATCCGCCAGCGAACGAAACTCCTGTTTGAAGAGTTGCAAGCCGCCGGGGCTGATCCGCTGCAATGTCTTGAGCGCGACCTGTCGATCCAACTTCTCGTCGTACACGCGATACACAACACCCATGCCGCCGCGCCCGAGTTCATTGACCACTTGGTATCCGGGCAGATTCGGCGGCTCAGTCAGTTCGCTTTCCGTCTGCATCGGTGCCGTCGTGCGGATGCTCGCGTACGACTTCGGGGAGGCTCCTGTTTCGCCACTGAGAGTGACCACCGGAGCGGAGCCGAGTGGAACGGGCCGAACGTCGGCGGTGAGGGACTTCGCCACCTCGGCTTCAAAATTTGACGCGTTCAACCGGTTCATCACGGGAATTGGGGAACCCCTGACGACGCTGTGCTCGGAATCACCTTCCCCGACCTGTGCCGCGTCCCGCATGAGGTTCTTAACCGCAACCTCCGCCTCCGCCGCTGGCAACGGAGACTCCGGAGGTGGAGACGGAAAGTTGATCGTGAGACCGAACGCTTCCGACGCCTCCACGATGATCGTCTGACCCGAAACATGAGTCGGGTTCGCAATGGGTTGGCTTTCAACCGGCGCGGACTCGCGACGCGGCATCGTGTTGTTGAGCGGCCCCGCTGCCGGCGTGTGCATCTCGGCCTGCCGTGTCGTGACTGATCCACACAGCGGGCAGACGACGCCTGGATCGAGCGGCGATGCAACGCCGAATCGGTGGCCGTGGTGGCACAGCAACTGATGCATTATCAGAGCCTCTCCCTGCAAGGGACATCGGAGTTCCATGTTCTCTGCACCTTGGAACGAAGCAAAGGGAGAGACGGCCCGCCACCGACTAAGTTCGTGAATCCAAGCCCTCAAGCACCGGCGAGTGTAGCACGACTTGACTGGCTGATTCCACACTCCCGAAGCAAGAACCCCCGTTTGCAACATCCTGCGGATCGAGCGGCCTCTGAAGACCAAGTGTCAGTCCCAGGTAAAGTCACCCGCATGTTGGTCAACGGTCGTCAGTGGTGGAAGGACATTCTTTCAACGGTGATGCAAATGGTTCCAAAAATATCAAACGCGCTGTGCGACGACCGTGTTTTTCGGATGACCTCCCGGTTTTATCAGTGAGCCTGCTGGAGTGGATCACGGCCGGAGTTTAACGGTTGTGTCGATTATCCCTATGTTCGGCCGGGTAACGCCAATGTTCATTGCTCAAACAGAAGGGTTCATTCCGAATATCCGCCCGCGTTGAAGATGAAAAATCGGCACCTTGCTTATCGCGAGATCATTCCACACCACACTCACGATCCGTCCAACTTGTCAAAGAGACAATGCCGTGTTCGGAAGTGCCTTTTTCCGTGTCGGCATCGGCATTGTTCTAACCCTGACAGCCCTCGCGCCATCGAGTTCGCTCCATGCGTAAGGCATCGCTCTGACGGGCGTCGGACGAATGGCACTAACTTTTAGGTAGCCACGGTCGCCAGACCGTGGGATTTTGCGGTAACGGTGCGATCCCCACGCTCTGGCGAGCGTGGCTACGAATCTAAAGTTAGTGCCATTC
>JAYUFF010000630.1:0-32276 GCA_043738825.1 Schlesneria sp. | reverse complement strand
CCCCGAGTTCCAGTGGATCCAGTATTCCATCATCGAGTTCTGGGTCGTTGCTGAGTTCATCAAGCAATTCGTCTTCGGGTTCATCCAGCAGTGGTTCGTCTTCCAGTTCATCCAGCAGTGGTTCGCCTTCCGGCTCATCGGGAAGTGGTTCATCTCCCGGCTCATCGAGCAGCGGTTCGCCTTCCGGCTCATCGGGCAGTGGTTCGCCTTCCGGCTCATCGAGCAGCGGTTCATCTCCCGGCTCATCGAGCAGCGGTTCGTCTTCCGGCTCCTCGAGCAGCGGTTCGTCTTCGGGCTCCTCGAGCAGCAGTTCGTCTTCCGGCTCCTCATCGAGTTCATCAAGTTCGAACAGCTCTTCGTCAAGCAGTGGTGGTGGTGGTGGTGGCGGTTGCCCACCCGGTTCACCCCTGAAGTGTGAAGGTGATCCGTATACCGGCGATGACATTTGTTGTTGCGAAAAAAACGATTGCGGATGCACGGGCGAGATCGAAATGTGCCCAGGCGAGATGGGCAGCGAAGAGGGATGCCATTGCAAGTGCGACGAAAACCAAGTTCCCGCCAAACAAGTGAAAACCGACGAAGATCGTTGCGGTAACGAATCGTGCAATCCGGAGTGCAAAGCTCCTGCGCATGCTGCGACTTGCGATTCGGCCCTGGCGACAGGGGCAACTTCTCCAAATGGTGCCTCAGCCGGTTCCAGCCCGTCCGGTTCCTCCGGCTGTGCGTGTGGCGGCGGTAGTGGGTGTTCCTGTGCTGCACCGGCGAACCTACCCAGTGTCATTGAGGCGGGTTCGGGGCGGTTCAATCCGATCGACGGGAATCTGGTCATCAACGTGGCAACGGTGGACGGTGGTCCGTTCGATCCACAATCGCAGTTGACGTACAATTCCCGATCCGCGGCCACATCGGTTACCGGGATCGGCTGGACCCCACCCTTAAGCCAACGATTGGTTCCCGGTAATGGAGAAGTGACGTTTATCAGTGGTTCCGGCACGGTTGTCCGGTACACGGGAAACAGCGGCGTCTTGCAAGCTCCTGGTGGTGTCACGAATTCGCTGCGAAAGAATTTGGATGGAACCTACACGCTCGAACAAGCCAACGGCTTCAGTTCTGAATACTCCGCTGCAGGGCGGATGCGACGATTTGTGAGTCCAGCCGCGCAAATCTGGACGTTTATCCACGATCCGCAAGTTCGGTTGACCGGGATCGCCAGTCCGACGGGGCAACGAACAACCTATGCGTACGACACCAATGGCAAGCTGCGGCAGATCGTCGATCCCGCCGCGAGGATTACGACACTGGTCGTCGACAACAATGGTTTGCTCGTTCAGCGGATCTGTCCGGAACTCTGTGTCACCAACTATTCCTACGATGAAAGTCGGCGTCTGATTGCCGAAGAAGGCGCAGACGGTGATCGGACGACATATGCCTACGACTATTTGGGTCGTCTGGGCAGCGTGGTGCATCCGGACGGATCGAGAAAGACCATCGCTTACAATTACTGGGAGCGATGGACGCGCGTGACGTTTCCGAATGCCGCATCGACCACACTCGTCTTCAACGCCAGCCGGAACGTCGAACAAGTCATCGACCCGCTCGGGCACCGTACAACAACGCTGTGGGAAAATAACGTCAAGCGGAGCATCCAGGATCCTCTGGGCCGCCGCACGACCTACCTGTACCAACCTCTTCCGAATGGTGTTTCGAGCCTTGGGGCCGTGCTGCACCCGAGCGGTGGCCGATTCACCTACCTTTACAATGCGCAGGGTCGCGTCGCGGCGACCATCAATCCGCTGACACAACGAACGACTTATGTCTGGAATGCCGCTGGCCAGCGCATCGCTCGCGTGAATCGCAGCGGGACTCGCACCAGCTTCACCTACGCTCCCAATGGAGCGGTGCAGTCAATCATTAGCCCATCAGGTGCTCGCAGTACCCAAGTCTACAATGGGTTCGGTCTCACCGCGGCTTCCATCAATCCACTCGGCGAGCGAACGTCGTTCACTTTTAATGCGGCTGGTCAACCAATTTCTGTGATCAATCCGTTGGGCGCGAGGACGACGTTCCAGCGCGATTCGATGAACCGCGTCGTGGCCAAGATTCTCCCCACCGGCGCTCGGCAGTCGTTTACCTACGATGCCTCCGGACATCTACTCCAGAAAGAAGACGCGATTGGGGCGCGGACGACGTTGGTTTACGATGTGCTTGGCCGCCGGGTTGCGAGCATTGGTCCATTGGGGCAGCGGTCCACGACCGTTTACGATGCCA
Source organism: Schlesneria sp. (assembly GCA_043738825.1). Taxonomy (GTDB): domain Bacteria; phylum Planctomycetota; class Planctomycetia; order Planctomycetales; family Planctomycetaceae; genus Schlesneria. The sequence goes on along the minus strand of JAYUFF010000630.1, from coordinate 30,008 downwards.
TTGGGCATGTCATGCGTACCGTCAATTCCATGGGAGCCATCACCACCGGCATCCACGACATCAGTGGGAGGCATGTTGCCGATATTGATCCGCTCGGCCAACGTACAAGCTATTCCTATGATGCCACCGGAAATCGCATCGCGACTCGCCAGCCGACGGGTGCTGTTTGGACGACGATGTACGACGTCCAGAACCGGCCGTTCGTGAGCGTTGATCCACTCGGCAACCGGTCAACCACGGTTTACGACCTGTTGGGACGAAGTCTTGCCGCCATCAACCCGCTTGGTCAACGATCCACATCGGTTTACGACAGTCAGGGGCGGCGGGTGGCCAGCATCAATCCGCTCGGCGGCCGGACCACAACGATCTACAACACCAACTCGCAGCCGGTGGCGACAGTAGATCCGTTGGGTCTGCGAGCCACGACGGTCTACGATGCCGCCGGGCGTCGCGTCGCAAGTCTCGACAGCCTCAGTCGACGAACCACGACAGTCTATGATAGTGCAGGCCGAGTCGTTGCCCGCACCGATCCGCTCGGCCAGCGAGCTACAACCATCTACGATGCTGCCGGGCGTCCCGTCGCAAGTCTTGACGGCCTCGGCCGACGAACCACGGCGGTTTTCAACAGTGCAGGCTGGGTCGTTGCTCGCATCAACCCGCTCGGCCAGCGGAACACGACGGTATACGACCTGAACGGTCGGCCACAGGCCTCCATCAATCCTGTCGGCGAGCGGTCCTCCACAGTCTTCGATGTCGCCGGGCGACCGATTGCATCTATCGATCCCCTTCTGAACCGACGCACGACGGTCTACGACCTCCGCGGGTCGGTGTTGGCGAGCATCACTCCGTTGGGTCGGCGAATGACGTTCGCTTACGATTCAGCAATGAATCGTAAGCGAGTCACAGACCCGCTCGGCAACATCACAACGACGCTGTATGACGCATTGAATCGAGACTTGGCGAGTATCGATCCGCTGCTGCGACGTTCGACGTCTGTCTACGACGCCGCCGGGCAGGCGGTCGCGTCCATCACTCCCCTCGGCATTCGTACCACGACGGTCTATGACAAAGTGGGTAGAGCGATCGCGGGAATTAATCCCCTAGGCCAGAGAGCCACGACAATCTACGATGCTGCGGGACGCTCGATTGCTTATGTCGATCCGCTCCTAAACCGAAACACTGCGGTTTATGACGCCGACGGTCGATCGGTGGCATCCATCAATTCACTCGGTCGCCGCAGTACAAATGTCTATGATGCTGCCGGCCGTTCCGTGGCTTCGATCGATCCGATGAGCCGCCGTAATTCGACGGTCTATGACGCGGCGAACGAAACGATTGCGTCAATCAATCCGCTGAACAGCCGTTGGACGATCCTGTACGACAACTCGGGACGTTCAAAGGCCAGTGTCGATCCGCTGCTCCGACGTTCCACATTTGTATACGATGCAGCAGGTCGCCGTCTGGCCATCATCGACCCGACTGGTGCCCGCGCAACGACAGTCTATGACTTGGCCGGCCGATCCATTGCCATCATCACGCCCCTGCTTCAGCGCACGACAGCCATTTACCGAGCTGACGGTTCAACCCTTGCTTCGGTGAATGCCCTCGCTCAGCGCACGACGTATTTTTACGACAATGCAGGACAACAGATTGCCATGCTCGATGCACTCAATCGCCGGGCAACGACAATCTACAATGTGGCCGGGCAGCCTCTCTCCGGAATTGATGCACTGGGAAATCGAACGACATCCGTCTATGACGCAGGCGGCCGGAACATTGCCACGGTCGATGCCTTGAACCGGCGATCAACCACCATTCTCGACGCAAATAGCCAGCTCATGGCGTCGATCAATCCACTGCACCAGCGGAACACGTTTGTCTATGACGCAGCCGGGCGAACCGTCGCCGTGATCAATCCACTCGCGAATCGCAGAACGACTCTCTATGACGCCGCATCCCAGGTCGTGTCCAACATCAATCCGCTCGGTAACCGAACGAGCTTCGTCTATAACCTCGCTGGCCAGATGCTGACCACCATCGATTCGCTCAATCGACGAGCGACGTCGATTTTCGATGCCACCGGCCGTCAGATCGCCGCACTCAGTGCGCTCGGCTACCGGACAACCAGTGTGTTCGATGCGGCCGGTCAGCTCATAGCATTGGTGGACCAGCGGGCTAACCGGTACACACTCACTTACGATAACGTCGGCCGTCGGACGCAGTTGATCGATCCATTCGGACGTAGGACGACATACGCGTATGATACAGTTGGACGTCAGATTTTGCGCATTGATGCCCGTGGCCACCGCACGACGTACACCTTCGATGCGCTGGATCGCGTGACACGCCGTCGCTATCCCGATGGCTCTCGTGTGACATTTGCTTATGACGCAGGTGGTCGACGAATGAAGATGCAGGATTCCACCGGCCGGTATACGTTCAGTTACGATGTATTGGACCGCACGCGGCAAGTCGCAAACTTTGCCGCTGAGATCGTGACCTATGCTTACGACGCGGTTGGGCAACGAACGGTCGTGCGAGATTCAGATGGTGGACGTGTAACGTCCATCTACGATGCGGCGGGCCGCGCAACGCTGCTCGTCAACGCTGAGAACAAGCGGACGACATTCAGTTACGATGCCGCAGGACGACGAACGGTGGAGCGCATGGGAGCGTCTCAACGAACTTCATTCAGTTACGATGCAGCGGATCAACAAACGGCAGTTATCCATCGAAAGGCGGATGGCACACTTCTATTGTCGCTCGACTACCGTTACGACGCAGCAGGCAATCGGACGGCAATGATCGAGTCTGGCGGTAGCCGTGTCACATGGAGTTATGACACTCAGAATCAGCTTTCCGGCGAGAACCGCACTGGGACGAACTCCTACCGTCAGACCTACACGTACGATTCGACAGGTAATCGGACGCTGAAGAACATCGATGGGGCACGCACAAGTTACGCGTTTGATGCAGCAAACCAGTTGATCTTTGGTCACACGCCAGCGGGCCGAACGACCTACACGTTTGATTCAGCTGGCAATCAACAGGTCGAACGGATGCCCAATGGCGACCGGACGACGGTCACCTGGAATTATGAGAATCAACCGACGCTCTACCAACTTCCTACCGGCACGCGTGTTACGTATGCGTACAATGGCGATAATCGACGAGTGGAAGAGGAAACCTGACCATGCCGAAACGCCGCTTTGTTTGGGACACCGTAAATGACTGTGTCCTTCAAGAGATGAACGCGACGGGCGCGACGCTGACGACCTATACGCACGAACCGGTGGTCTACGGCTCGCTCGTGAGCCAGCAGCGGAGCGGCCAGACATCCTACTTCCATTTTGATGCGCTCGGCTCGACACGGCTGCTCACAAACGACCTCCAGCTTGCGACAGACACATATACATACGATGCGTGGGGTAATGAAATCTCTTCCATGGGATCCACCGTAAACTCATATCGTTGGGTGGGACAAAGCGGCTATCAGTATGACATATCAACACTTTGCATTTATGTTAGAGCTCGCATTTTTGTGCCTACAACAGCACGATGGTTGTCAGCCGATCCGTTGTTCGTATTTGCTGCTGAGGGAGTCTACACGTACACAGACGAACGACCAACTTACACCACCGATCCATCTGGATTGATGCCCACTCTTCAGGAGCTTCGTACTCAATGGAACGGATTGCTTACTGCGGCGGAGAATCCACATAAAACATATGTTTATTACCAAGTATCTGAAATGGGGCAGGCGTTTACCAAGCTGCGTAATGCAACGCAGATTATTCTCAACTTTTTGAGCGACCCGTTCGGCTCGGCTCAGTACATTCCCACAACGAACTTCATGCTCGCTACTCAACCCGTGCAGTCTCACACTGTTGTCCATGAAAGTGTGCATGTGTTAGACGATATGAATAGCTGGTACTCACCGGCATATACAACACAAGAAAAGACTAAAGCGGAGGCATTGGCGTACACAACACAATATCTAATTGATGCCACTACCGGTTTTATCGATTTTGAAAATAAAATCACTCAAACAAGATATATGAATTCCGGACTGACACCTGAAGGGCAGCATTTCCCTCCAGGACTCGGCATTGAGGAAAGCTTTCCTGAAAAACTTTCCTGCAGTGCGGCACGCGAGTTGTGGCGCGCCGCGTGGTCACATGTTACTGCAATTAAGTCAGATCCGGTAACGGTGAATGGTACAAATGTGCGCAATATTATCGATGCGGATATAAATGATGTGCGTGCCAAGATCGGCTTGGATTTTCGTTGCAGCAAAGGACTCAGTCCGATTGCCCAAATTGGGGCTGGATGGAGTTGGGAGTATGAATCTTTGTTGAAAGCGGCAGGTGTACAAACTCCCGATAATTGCGCATGCCAGCTTCGATGTCCTGACAATCTACCTGAATCGCTAAAATGATGTTTAGTAGCACATGGCATCGTGTACTCCACGGAATTTCAATTTCCATAGGAATTGCGTGTATTGGCTTCGCAACGCTAGTTGTGCATGACGTAGTAACGCATCGCCGAGGCAATGCAGAACATACGACCCAGGATCTGCGGCTTTTCGCAATTTCACTTAGGGCGTTTGTGTCGGACGGCGGTAAGATTCCCGATGGCGGGCTCGGTGCAGTGATCGCTGCCATGGAACGCAGATCAAACGCCCGGCTCGATACGCGTGACCCTTACGGGCTGCAGCGTTGCCAGTTAGTTCACAAGGGAATCGATCCGTGGGGGAATCCGTTTATCTTTGTTTACTCGAATCAGAAGAGTACGGCAACAATACGATCAGCGGGACAAAATCAAGTCGATGAAAATGGCGGCGGTGATGATGTTCAGAAGGTAGTTGAACTAACTGACTTTCAACGGTGACGAGCGAACGGAATCGATGAGTCGAAGAGGAAACGTAACCATGCCGAAACGCCGCTTTGTTTGGGACACCGTAAATGATTGTGTCCTCCAAGAGACGGACGAGACGGGCGCGACGCTCGCCACCTATTCACACGAACCGGTCGCCTACGGTTCGCTCGTGAGTCAGCAGCGAAGTGGCCAAACCTCCTATTTCCACTTCGACGCGCTCGGCAGCACACGGCTCCTTACCGATGACTCCCAAGCCGTCACCGATACATACACCCACGACGCCTGGGGGAATGAGATCACGTCCACGGGGGCGACGGAGAATGCCTACCGCTGGGTCGGGCGAGTCGGTTACGAGCGATCTCTTCAAGGCACCTCTTGCTATGCACGCGCCCGGACTTACTCCTTTGATGCCGGACGGTGGCTCAGCGTTGATAGACTGTTCTTCATCACCACTGGAATACATCAGTACGCTTACGTCAGTAGCTCACCTGCTCTATTTGTCGATCCGTCAGGATTATGGGCACAGCTTGACGGCAACATCTGGTTTCCCGACTCAGAGAACGAAAAGATTACGGCATTGGTCACACGAGTTGCACCTTTGTTGAATGCACAAAAGAACCAGTCATGTATCACTCCCAGAGACCCGGATGATCCTGAGTTTCAAGACTTCCCGGCAAGTGCATTATGTTGCGGAGGATACAAAAACGCGAAATCCGCAGACTGGCAAAAACACAACGGGACCAAGTGCGCCTTATACGATGTATCCAACCTGACAAGCACTGCTGCGAACTCGCTGACATTGTCCGTCGGAGCAGACAACAACGGTTATATTGGAGCGTCAACTGCCTTCTATGGGATCCCGATGGGGGATTCCAATTTAACGGGCGCAGGGGCGGCAACAAGAATTAGTGCTGCAGCATCGAGAGGCGCTACCCCTCTGTCGTCACTTACCTTTATTGGTCACGGCGACATGGCGGATCCGAATAAAATCGGAGGTATGGGTGGGGGTGGCGGCCTAATGAGTGCACGATTCAGAATAAGCGACCTGAATACCGCGGGCGTGACGAACGGACCCTGGAAGTGGCCATCGTTCGCCGCTGCAACCCAAAGGCACATGCCACCCGGTTGTTGGTTTACCACCAATGCTTCGGTTCGGTACGTTGGCTGTAAAACAGCAGCCTTTGCTGCCACAACGGCTGCTGGACTACTGCGCACTGGTGCCAGCGCATTTGGAACCAATACATGGACATTTGCGGGCGCTGGTCGGATGGGTTGGGGAATGCTCGGTGGTCCGCTTGGGAATATATTGATGTTCAATCCAGCGCAGGGCGTAGCTAATACCGTGAGAGCTTATCACAATGACCCACCCCATGTGGGACATTGGGTCGAGTCTCACGGAAACAATTAGACTTGATTCCCATTTGTTCATAGAGGGCACTATGGCATCCCGAGTCATCGCGTTCGCATGCTTTACAGGGTTTCTTTTTGCTCACTCGATAGTGAGAGCAGCTGATGACAATGATAGAGTACGTATCCCAGATCACCGTATTGACTCTATCTCGCTCTCACCTGACGGCCGCTTTTTAGTCGGCGCAAGCGCTGGCATAACGGCGATTCAGATCTGGAATACAGGTGCTTTATTGGAACTGCGGAAGATTCAGCTCGACGTGACGCCAGTTTTAGTAAGGTGTTCTCCTGATGGCAAGACGTTTGTTGTATGTACGGGCTCACTCGGTGTCCCGACGATGTTTGTGGCCAATTTGGCGGACGGGAGAATTACACAATCGTTGCGACCAATTCAAGGAGGAACTTGGGACGCAACCTTTAGCCCTGATGGAAGTTTGCTAGCTGTGTGTGGTAATGGTGCTCGTGCTGGCACTGGAGAGTGTGCGGTCGTGCGAACTAAAGATTGGTCGTCTGACGTGCTAGCAAGCAGTAAGGATGGTCCATTTTCGTCAGTTGCTTTTTTTCCGGACATTGACAATCTAACTTCGAGCAATAAGGATCTCTTTCAACTCAACAGGAGGAATCTGCAGATAGCTCTAGTGTATGATCGGCTGGATCGTGGTGGATTCGTCGCGTCGACTGAGAGACGGCAGTTGGCAGCTTTTGACGCTTGGGGAGTCGATGTCATCGACGTCGATACTGGTGTGCGCCACCGTTTGCCAAGGTCGCTGAACAACGAAGAAAAGCTGCCCGCTGGTTTTGGAAGCGTCACTGCCGCCCAATTCGTACCGGGGACATCGCTGCTAGCTGTTGGGTACCATCTCGGAGGTGTCGCCGTCTGGGATTTGTCGATATTTAAGAGAATTCATCTCTTGAGAACGTTCGAGTCTGTTCGGTCCGTCGCCGTTTCAGGCAATGGAAAAGTCTTGGCAGTCGGCGGAGGCATTCATAAGGGGGAGGTCAAAGTATGGTTCGTCGAGCAACTTTTGCAAAAGGATCAATAATCAAAGATCGGGGTCTTTCTTCCATTTCTCCGGGTCGATTCCGCCAAGCGATTCCCACTCTCTGGTATCTTTTGTGGTGATGGTTTTCCCGCTGTCAAAGTAGCGACATCTGGTCCCGCTCGCAGCGTCTGGTTGAGGTGATGCAATCGCATCGGATCAGAGATGGAGACGGTGATGCCACGTTTCACGGAACTGGTGATGGACCATTTTCAGGAGCCTCGCAATGTGGGGACTCTCGAATCCCCAGATCTGGTCGGCATGGCCGGCGTTCCAGGGAAAGGACGATATGTCCTGTTGCATGTCGCATTAACGGATTCTCGCGATCACATTCAAAAGGCTCGCTTTCGTAGTCATGGCTGCGGACCCACGATTGCTTGTGCATCCGTTCTCACGGAATTGATTCAGGGGCAGTCGCTGAGTGCGTGCCAGGCTCTGCAAGCGGCTGATTTGACTGCTGCTCTTGGAGGTCTACCCGCTGATCGGCAGCATTGCGCCGAGTTCGTGATTCGTGCGCTGCGGTCTGCCCTCGACGGATTGGCGGACTCCAAGACCCGCATGGACGCTTCCTAAAGCCAGGCGTGAGCGGAGAAGGCGGGAAGATTTCGCTCGAGCAGTCCGGCGAACGGTCCTTCAAGTCGAGCCCCCTCGGTGAATCGTCAGAGGCGATCGGGTGGATGGCATTCGGAGTGCTGATGCTTTCGCAAACGCCTGTTGAGCATCATCGTGGCGATTGAGGAGTGCGAGAACGACTCCGCGGTTGTGCCATGCCGCTGCGTCGTCTGGAACCAGGGAGGTCAAACGTTCGAGAGTTCCCAACGCGGTAGGGTAATCCTCATTCGCATGCAGTAGTCGCGCGAGTTCACGGAGGAGGCCGGGGTCTTCCACAAATTCCTGAAGACCTCGTTGGAGTTCGCCGATCGCGGCGGAAGCATCCTGCTGCGCTTCGAGAAGGCGTGCCGCCAGGCGAAAACCATCGGCTGCCGTGTCGGGGTGGCGGCGAAGAGATTCGATTCGAGGAATGGCTTCCTCGAAGACCCCGCGTTGGAGCAGGCAGTCAACGAGGCCGATTTGCGCAGGAAGATACTGGGGTTGTTCCGCCAGAATGGCTCGCCATTCTTGTTCGGCCAGATCTGTCCGCGCTTGGTGTTCGTAGACAATCGCCAGATTGTGCCGAGCTTTGTATCCAACCAGCCCCACATCCACGCTGACGAAATGTCGCTCATTCGAGGGGGCGAGCACATCTCGGTAGAGGGTTGCGGCTTCGTCAAGATTTCCGAGTTCATGAGCCAGCATCGCCTGCCGGAAGAGCAGTTCTTTGTCTCCGGGAAACAGGCCTCGACCACGCTGGCATACGGCAAGAGCGCGTTCAAGCTCACCAAGTTGCATCAGGCTGCTGACGAGAAGCGCGTACGTCTTGCACACATGAGACTGATCCGGTGGTGACACTTCCAGGCAGCGCGCCAGCCAATGGATGGCTTCATCAAGTTGCCTACAGTCGGCGTGGGTCATGCCGAGGTTGAACAGGACGAACGGATGGTCAGGACGTTCAGCCAGGTCGAGCTGCAGCAGCTTGAAATCGCGTTCCAGTTTTCGTTGGCGACCATCAGGGGTATGGTCGGCTCCCGAATGGACCACATGAATATCTGTGAACGCCACTTCTCCGTTAGCCCGCCGGATCGCCGGCAGAATTTGCTCGTGAATCCGGTGTTCAAAACGCAGATCGGATCGGTTGCGGAAGAGTTTGACGTGATCGACGGCGGTGACATCATGCAACCCGTCGCCGTTGGGACTAGGACAATGGACCTGGATCACGTAACCAAGAACGTCTCGCGCATGTTGGCCATCCACCAGAGCGCGGAGTCGATGCCCACACTCCTCTGGCATCGTATCATCCGAGTCCATCCAGAAGAGCCACTCACCGGTGGCATGTTGGAGGGACTCGTTGCGGGCCGCCGAGAAGTCATCACGCCACGGCCAATGAGACACCTTCGCACCCAGCTCCGCGCAGATCTGTGGTGTGGCATCGGTTGACCCAGTGTCGACTACGATCATTTCATCGACCCACGGCCGGATGCTTTCAAGGCACGGCCGAATTGTGGTTTCGTTGTTGCGGACGATCATGCAGAGCGACAGTTGCGGTTTGAACGGTGCGAGCAGCAATCCGCCGCCGGGGGCCTCGGCGATGGCGAAGGACGGAGATTGCGAATCTTCCCCCGTACCAGCAGGCGCAGTGTCCCACTTCTCGCGGTATTTCTGTTCGTTCTCCTTGAGCAGCGCGGCGAAATCGATACCGCTCGCAACGAAGGTTCGACTGCCAAAGTGATGCACAAAGCTGTCGACCGCAACGACCGTGCGATAGCCCGCCTGCTGTGCTCGACGGCAATAGTCGTCATCTTCGAAATTGCCGGTCCCAAATCGCTCGTCCAGCACGCCGATCAAGTCGATCACTTCGCGGCGAATGAGCAGGCAGAAACCCACGAGCCGGTCGAGGTCGACTCGTTGTTCCGCATGTTTACAACCCCACTCCCAGGCAAAGCCGTCGAGAGATGCGAGATGGTGATAGTCGACTGGAATCTGCTGGAGCCCGCTTACCGAGTTGGAGACCGGCCCCACAAGGCCGATCTTGGAGTCCGAATGCAGGGCATTGAGAAGTCGTCGCAACCATCCCGTGGTTAGGATGGTGTCATTGTTCAGCAGCAAGATCTGGCAACCCGTCGCGAGCTGGAGTCCCTGATTGACGGCCGCCGGGAAGCCCCGGTTCTCGCGATTGGTAACGAGCGTGACGTCGGGTTGGGCGCGAAAGTAGTCAACGGTCCCATCCATCGAACCATTATCGACGACGATCAACTCGAATGGTTCTTCCGTGCGGAAACGGAGACTTTCGATGCACTGTCGGGTGTAGTTCAACTGGTTGTATGTGACGAGAATGATCGAGGTCACGCCGTCGTCGGGGACGGGAATTGGTTCGGCCCGGACGAGATACTGGTAGGTAAAGAACGCCTCGGCCCGAATGGAATCGAGACCGCTGATTTGCAGACCGCCGATGCGGACTTCGCCCGGCCGATCGGCCGCGTCCCATTCGGCATAGCCTTCTCCCGGGACAGCACGCCATTCGACGATACGGTAGCCTGCGCGGAAGAAAAGTTTGTCGATCTCTCGGCGCGTGAACAGTCGCAAATGATCTTCGTCGAGAAGCCCTGCCGGTTCATAGGTGAAGTTTCCCTCAAGCAGTCCCGACGCGACGCTGTGATGCTGAACATTTGGCAGACTGGCAATGAGACAGCCGCCTGAAGCAAGCCATGCGCGACAGCGCTGCAACACTCGCTCAGGATGCCGAAGGTGTTCCAGCACATCGGCGCACACGATAACATCCATGCCGGCTGTGGGCAGCGACCATGACTCGCTATCCAGATCGCCTGTAATGACGTGGTCCAACCGCTGTGCCGCATGGGCAGCAGCCTGCGGATCGCGCTCAACCCCCCAGACCTCCGCGGGTTGTCTCTCTTTGAGCGTCTGCCCGAGTCGTCCACCACCACAACCGAGGTCGAGGACACGCCGGGCCGTGGTGGGAATCAGAGCCAGTACATCCGGCCGATCCCATTCAAAGTACGTGACATCCTTGAGCGGGACGTTGGTCTGCGGTTGCCGCGACGCAGCAGAGATTGACTGAGCACCGAGCGCCGACAGGATGATTTCCATGCGGTGACGGTAAGTGTGCTTGGCGAGGACCGCAGCGCGCCCCTGTGCGGCAATGCGTTCCCGTTCAACGTCGTGCGTCAAATAGAATCGCATCCTGTCGAATAACTCGTCCAGGGTGCTGTACGTCGTCAGATGGACGCCGTCTTGAAACAATTCCGCTTGCCCATTCTCTGCAAGATCGTTGGAAATCAGCAGGGAGCCGCAGGCAAGGGCCTCAAACACACGCATATTGACGTCGTTTCGGACGCTCCGGTTGAATACCAACCGCGACGCACTGTAGGTCCGTGCCATGTCCTCAAAATACCGCTGCCCGACGAAGGCGCGGGGGAACTGCGACATCAACCGTTCGATCAACTCGGTCCGCGGGCCGGGGAAGAGATGCCCCACGAAGCACCAGTCAAACTCTTCAGTGCTGTTGTGCGGGCGATGCAAATCAGGATCGCAGGCCAACGGTAGCCAGGTCGCTGAAACTCCATCCCGTTGCAGTTGCTCCGCTCCGTCGCGCTGCGCGGCGAATACAAGATCACACAGCCGGGCTTTGCGCAGACAACGGTCATAATCGAGATGAGTGTCGATGGCCCACCAGACGCTGGGGCGCAAGTGAGGCGCAGGGTTGTAGGCGAGGCCATCATCGATGTAGATGAACGCACCGAATTCTCCCGCCTTTATCCTGCCCAAATCGGTCGGTAACAAGTGTTCGATCTCAACGAGCTGTCCCAGCGCCCGACGACAATACAGCCCGGTCGTCTCCTGCCGGAGGGTGTTGTCGAAGATGATCGCCACTCGGTGTCCGTTCACCGTCTGTTCCTTCAAAGTACTCGATTCGGTGCGCCGAGAATTTGCCGGTAGTGCCGTTCGAGGATCACATCCCACGTGTAGTGCTGTTCAAAGCGCCGCCGCCCCGCGTTTCCCAACTGCAGCCGCAGGTCGGGGTCATCGAGCAACCGGACCAGTTGCCGGGCCAGATCGGTTGGATCATCCGGTTCACAAAGCAGCCCCGTGGCTTCGTCGAGCACGGTAAAAGGGAGTCCTCCAATCCGACTGGCCACGACCGGTCGACCGGCCCCCATGGCTTCGACCGCAGTTCGACCCAAAGCTTCCTCGGCGACTGTGGGGCAGACCACGATATCCGCTTCGCACATCGTGCGGGGCAGGTCAGCCTGCGATTGCCAACCAACAAACTCCGTGAAGTCGTCAACACGTCCACGCGGATCAGCCGTCACTAGGAGTCGAAAGTCCTGCCGTTGCGACCACAAGGCACGACAAGCCGACTGCAGAACTGCAAAGCCCTTCATCGGCTCATCGACCAGTCCGGCGAACAGCAACCGCACCGGGCCGTGGTGAGATACCGGGTGCGAAGACGATAAAGGAAACCGGGCAGGATCGAAGCCGCTGGGAACGACATGCACTGCGGGGGCGTATGGCTTGACCAATTCCGCAATCAACGGATTGACGACGAGGACGCCAGCCGCTCCGGCGAACGCGTGCCGGAGACATCTGTCGTAATCCGGCTCCATAAAGCCGGCCAACTCTCGTTCTGCCTGATGTAGTGCGCCGGACCATCGGCTCCGTTGGCGAACACATGTGGAGCAGATGGCTGGTGTCGCCAGTTGATGCTGTGGACAGGCCCGAGTTGCTCCGTCGGAATCCCACAGCAAGCGCACGTTGTTCAGCGGACACAGACACTCCTGAGCCGCCAGCCGCAGAACGTAGCGGACACCCTGCAACGCTTCCGCCAATCGCGGCTTGAAACTCCAGCTATCCGTCAGGATGACGGCATCCGGCGCGAAACGGTCCACGGCAGTGCGAACGCGGCGCTGGATCTCCGTGCGCTGCCAAGACGCATCGTCGAAATCCAGCCGTTCAATCGGCCAATCGACCGAATCGGTGATCTGTCCCACCGCCCAACCGGCGTAGCCAATCACAATGTGTCGCACGTCATAACCAGCCCGCGACAGGAACCGTGCGGTCTCCGCCGTATGCACTGTGCCGCCCCCCGTCGATGGCCAATTGAACAGCAGGCTGACAATGGCGACACGGGTCCGTCGATCGATGGCCGGGATTGGGGATGACCTGTGAATAGAAGAGGTTGTCTCAGGCAGACAGCATTGATTCTTTCGTGGCACGGACCAATCAGGAGCCAAAGCCGCTGCTGCGGCAAACGCCCGACGTGCTTCATCCATTCGTCCGTCGGCAGCAGCGAGCACCCCCATGTCATTCTGAATGCGCGCTTGCAATGCAATGTCGGTAACAATCGGCAAGAGTTGAGCAAAGCCTCGTTCAGCAATCTGCCATTCTCCGCACACTGCCTGACGAGTTAGACACCGATACTCGTCCCAGACATCTTTGGGAACGGCCTCCTGCGTGTGTGAGGCACCGTCCTCGGCCGATTCGTGGTTCATGCGTTCGTTCCGTGTCCGGCTGCTGTCAGGACATCCCAGAGCAACCATCGCCACCGCGCGCTGATCCGTGGCAGGGACAGCAAATCGCTAATAGTGCGACCGAACCGAGCCGTCTCTTCGGCGTACTCGCGCGAGAGCCAATGCTCCACGTCGGTTGCCTCTGCCAAGTCAAAGCCCATTTCCCGCAGGTGTTCGGCACTACTTGAGTCAGCATTCATCGCCAACGGCACACCTGAAGCCAAAAAATCCAACGCCTTGGCAGGTGGCTTATGCCGCGCGCGAAAATCATCTCCCTTGATATCCAGTGCCGCTCGGCAACGCGTGATCCAATCTGTATGTGCTTCCGGCGACCAGCGTTCGACTCGCACCCCAGCCCCGGTTTGAAACCCCAGGCGCGTGGGATCGTGCAAATCCGCTTCGTGTTCGACATTGGTCAGCACAATCAACTCGGCTGGTAACTCGCGAGCGTTCACCCAAGAGACGAGCGGACCAAGGTTGGAACGAACCCCCACCCACAACAACGGTCCAGATTCCAACGGCTCGGTCCGAGTCGGCGTTACATACTTCACATGATGGTCGAGATACGCCGTCAACGCATAGCTACTGAAGTACCGCACCAATCGTCGAGAGTGGGCGACAATCCGTCGACACAATACCAAGCGTCCGGCATCGGCATCGATCTCTGCTGCTGCTCCATAGAAATCCACGGGGCAGTACAGGATGGCGGACCGCTCCGCTATGGCTCGCAGTTCGACCTCGGGAGGCAGAAACTTGATAAACACGGCCACCTCCACAGCAGGGATTTCTTCCCGAAAGATCGTGACGGAGAAGTCGTTCGCCAAACCGCGCGCCAGATCCGCACCCAGCCAATTCCATGATCCAAACTCCGGCAACTCTGGACCAAAGGTGATGCGCGCACGAAGAGACTCTGACATCGTTTGTCTTGCACCCGTCGCCGTACGATTCCGGCTGATCTGTTCTGTGAGAGTAGAATTAGGACGTTCAAACCAGATTGTGCAATCAACGGTGAAGTTTCGCCAGTTGGCGAACGAGATTTGCCGTCGAGAGCCTGCAGATCAGTTTTCGTCCTCGGGTCATTGATCCTCAATGAGCATTCACAATCCAAATTTACTGGCCAAATGAGGCGGGCGTTAACCAAAGGCATCCAGCCAACAGTCGATCACTTCGGGAAGATGTACGACGCGGGTGACGTGGGCCGGGGACCGACCGGCCGGACTTCATGACAAGTACAACGAAGGATTCATCAATTTTCTTATTCGGCAGCAAATCCAAGCACGTTCAAACGCTGGAACGTGGGAACTCGCACGGCTCCGTCCTAATTCACAATGCCGAGGAGATTCCGTGTGCGTTGAGAAATCCACGAGCAGCTGCGCTGGCTGGCGGAGAGTCTCAGCAGGCTGAGGGCCGCGTTGCGCAGCGGGGCCATCACCTGCGGTCCAGATTGGGTTCGGATACGGCTGCGGTCTTTGCCGAAGGTTTCTTCGCGCACGTAGAAGACATTAATTTCAATCGTCCAGTGGTTGCGGTTGAGGTTCAGCAACCGCGCGGCGTTGGCTTGGTCGCGTGACAGGCTGGTGATGGCGTACACAACCTCGTCTGAGGCTCGACTTTCGCCCGTGACGCGGTCGATCGAAATGCATTCGCGTGTCACGCGAAAGACCTGTCGCATCCTGCCAGCCGAGGTGCTGGCGAAGATACACGTTCAATGCAGTTGTGCTGGTCAGCGCGCATCGCTCTTGGCGACCATGGTAATGGTCATTGCGGTGTCCCGTTCGGAGGCTTGTTCACGCTGGAAGTAGGGGGGGGCGCTGCGTCTTCTGCGGTGAATTCGCTCGAAATCGTCGCGACCAGTTGCGGCTAGTTGCCCCTCTCCGGCAGCGCGTAATGACCGGCACCATCGACACTCGTCTGACACACATCCGGATGACACGGGCCGTCAGAACCAATTCCTTCAACACCTCCAGCGCAACCTTGTGTTCGTTGGTGTCGCCAGGAACGAGACGCTGATGAATGACGCACTCTGTCCGCTGATCTACGACATTCAGCAGATGAACCGCGCGGTCGAATCGGTTCCAAGTTCCGCGCAGCGACTTGCCGTCCAAAGCCATCCGCGCGAGGTCCACTGGCGGCGTTTCATTCGCCAGCAGGTCATTGATCCAACAGGTCAACGACTCTTCCAGCACGGTCACGTCGATCCGCGACAGCAGCTGGCGCAGGCCGCTAGCCGTGAGAGGCGTCCGCAGAAACCCTAGCGCATGAAGAAAGTCAAGAGGTTGCTCACTCAACCACTGTCCGATGGCTTGTAGCCCCGGCAGCATTGAAGAATGGCCCACACCTCGGCAGTCAGAGTGGCCGTGAACACATGGCGTCGTCCCTTACATCCTCCGCGATCGGGGACTTACGCCAAATACGTGCGCAAATCCCGCCGAGGGCCGGTCAACACAACCAGGGCCTTCGTGAAATGAAATCGATTTCCTGAAAACTCTCCGCAATCGTAAAACTCTGGTCTAGTCCTTACTCTGGAGAGTCGCGTGGAAACTCGTCGAGCTTGATACAAAATGGTAGTATCCTCGGTACATTGACGAATTCAGGCTTGGTTCAAATCGAGCCGTTTTCGGGTAGCAGGCGCGCACCGGTAGCGCAGTCGTTGGTGGTGGTGGAACGACGGATCGTTAGGCGGCGTGGCGGGGTGGGTTGGTCAGTTGGTCCAGCCAGTGCCGCTGTGGCTGGCCGGTGAGCAACTCGTGGGGGCTGCGGCCGACTCGGTCGCTGCGGGGGAAGCGGTGGTGGTTGAGGTAGAAGCGCACCAAGTCCAGGTATTCTCCGCTCAGGTGTCGGCGGAGGAAGAAGTAGTTCCGCAGGCGGCTGTTGATGTTTTCGACGACGGAACTGGCCCGGATCGTGTGGTCGGCGAGGGTGGCGACGGCGGTTCGGAGCGCGTGGTACCGTTCGCCCAGTTGGCGGCGCAGCGTGGCTTCGGCTTGCCAGTGTGGGGTCGTGCGGGGCGTCAGCAGGGCCAGGACTTCACGCACCACCTCCACCGGCACATGGTGTTCCGCCGCGAGGGCCGCCAGCGAGAGGTCGAGTTCCTCGGCGAACGCCAGCAGATCGTCGCGCTGGTTCCGCAGCGCACGGATCACGGGCGTCAGCCGGTGCGGGCACAGTGGCGCGAGTCGTTCCAGTTCCGCGACGAGGACATCGAACAGGTCGCGTCGCGTGGCGACCGCGGGACCGGAGACGGACAGGACATCGTCGCGCAACCAGCTCATCAACAGCGACACGTCCGCCGCCAGACGCACCGCACGCGACTCCTCCTGCCGCGCCTGAGCCAGCCGTTTGGAGTGTTTGTCCCCTTGGCCCTGGCGCTTCGCCTGCCGCATCAGCCGTTCCTGCTGCTCGCAGGCGGCGATGGTTCCGTAGGCCCGGTTCTCCAGGTACGTCGCCACCTGGCCGACTTCGCGAATCGCGTGAAACACATCGCCCCGACACGGCAGACCCGGCGACGCCCATTGCTGACCGGCCCGCAAGCCGCGACCGCCGTCCGCGATGGTGGCCTCGGGCTTCCAGCCGTGGTCGCCCAGCTCCAGCAGTCGCAGTCCCCACGTGTCGGCATCACGATGCTCCTCCAGACTCAGGAGGTAGCCGTATGTGGACGCGACATCGCAACCCACCAGCACCGGCTGCCCGTTCTGAAAGATCTCGTCGTGCGCCCCGAGGCGGACTCCGGACAGATCGGCACGCTCGTTGATCCGCCGCGCCGACTGCGCCGCCGCACACACGAGGTTGTGAATCGTCCCCACCGAGATCGCGATCCCCAACACCTCCGTCAGCAGCGCCACCGCCCCGCGATACGAACTGTGACAACCGAGGATCAAGGACAGTACCAGCCGCCGAATCAATCGCGGGGTGACCGGAATCCAGAACAAGACCCGCTCGTCCACGTCGGGCGGAGTGTCGGCGGAGTCCGGCTCGAAGGCGTGCCGGACCGCCTGCCGCGCGATCTCCACCTGCGCCCCGACAAACTTGCGACTGACCCCTTCGTCCCGCGCCGCCTGAGCCGCCGAACGACCTCCGGTCAACACCCCCAATGCCAACTTGCCCCATTGACCCGGCTCCAACGTCTTCGCCCGACACGCGGTGGCTGAAGACCCCGTGGCTGGCAATCCCGCCACCGGCAACTGAGAATCGTCCATGTCTGTTTCCTCCCTGAAACTGAGCTTGGTTTGAGACCCAACCCAGTTTCACGGAAACAGACATTCTTGCCACCCCAATCTGATCACCACCGGCTACCCAACATGAACCAGGCCCGAATTCATGATTTTTATCCTTTGGATCCGTCGGGATCCAAGTTTTTTTGCATCGACATTGCAGACTGGTCGATGGAGATGTCTACTACGACCGCTCAATGGAGTTATGGATGCTGACGAACCCGCGATTCAGACAGATGTCGTCGTGCGGATTCGGTGACTGTGCCGGTTTTGTGGGCACACGATTGAAACTTGCGGCCCCCCGCTGCAAGTGATGTAACCGTCCTGCAATTCCTGATTGGTGGGAAGATATTTCATGATCGTTCGAACATTCCCCTGCGTGGACTGTGTATCGCGGCCGGTGTTCGAAGTTTGAACGAACGCTGACTGAGTTGGCCCACATCAACCGATGCGAGGATGCTCCGAATGATTTCACAGCCGTTTGACTGCTATCAAGGCTTGTTCGTCAGGCAAGGCCAGCTTGGCCAGCAGGACATGAACGTGGTCAACGAAGTTCTGCTTGGCAACTGCTACCACACTCAACTGCGGACATCAGTCGGGCCAGGTGAGTTCGTTGTTGACATTGGCGCACACATTGGCAGTTTTGCTCATGTGTGGCACCAAAAGAACCCGCTGGCCAAGATCGCGTGCATCGAAGCCTGTCCTGAAAACCTGCCTGTGCTTCAGGCGAATGTTGAACAGTATGCGATGGTCTGCCATGCTGCTTGTACCTATCAACCCGGTGAACTGTCGTTGCTCAATTCAGTGCGTGAGGGCGGCACTGCAACCGGCGGATCGATTGTTGTGTCGGCTACACAACCCGACATCGACAGGATTCATCCATACTGGACCGACCGCCGCCCGCTACGAAAAATCACGCTAGAAGAAATCCTGTTGGACATGGGCGGCGACCTCATCCACGTATTGAAGCTCGACTGCGAAGGAAGTGAGTTCAGCATCTTGTCAAACATCGATTGGATTGACCAGCATGTCAGGTTCATTTGCGGCGAGTATCATGGGCGTCAGCGGTGGGATCAACTCAGAACCGCTAAGTATTCTCACTGGCACTTTGGCGATATGAAGGGGGGAGACTTGGGAATCTTCCATCTCGCCAATCCGCGTTACCTGAAAGGATGAACATGAAGGACACCATAATCCGCGAATTCCTGTGTGGTCATACGCCGCCCCCCCATGTGCTCGACAAGGATTTCCGTTGCGACATTCCTTGGGATGT
Source organism: Schlesneria sp. (assembly GCA_043738825.1). GTDB lineage: Bacteria > Planctomycetota > Planctomycetia > Planctomycetales > Planctomycetaceae > Schlesneria. The sequence goes on along the minus strand of JAYUFF010000630.1, from coordinate 11,077 downwards.
TGAGTGAGAATAGATTTCGTCGTGTATTCACTCATCACAAAGTACCTTTTTCCCGCTGGCCGATATGTTTGGTTATTGAAATCGGCTCGCATTCTAACGATTAGAGCACTGTTCGAGCAATGGAATCATGCGTGCTGCAATCCGAGCCAAAGAACCTCATCTCAGAATTACGGTCTGTAATATAAAGTCCGTGCCAACAACCACAATAGGAAGACGGTTTCTACTTCTATCGAAATATATGCGGCACACGGCTTGGCGGTTTCTGTCATACGTTCATATTGATCCGGGGAATTCACAATCACAGGATGTTCTCATAATAATCATAACCTGTGATCATTATTGCCTCGCATTCATTGATGAAGAACACGCAGTTAACACCGAATACGCAAATATGACTCCAGCCTGATCATCATTGGCGCGCATGGACGATACTCGCGCATGTCACTCGCTCCACTCGTCGAGTGTTCCACGCGCATGGACCAGTGCGGCCATAGGTCATGCCGTGGCAGGGATATGCAACGACATTGAAGAGCCGCTTTTCTTTTTGAGAGTCGGCATTGCCAACGAAATGCCGATGAAGTCACCGGGATTGTCTTATGAGTGAGCGATGTTTTATTGTTGTCGGTGCTTACAGTCTGGCTGCCGCGGCGGTTCGCTGTCTACGAATCACGGCGTAGCGACAGATACCGCCAGTGGCTGCTTTCCGAACTGGTCTTAATCCCGACATGCAAATTGAGCGTTTCGCATATGGCAACCAAAGATACGAGTGACTCATTCGCTTTGGATCACCCTCGTTGGCAAGGTTGTTTTCAACATCGACAATTACTGCTCTCTCAGGAGGTTCTTGCGCTAACGGTTGAGGGGGGGGCCAGTCAGTGGCTATTCGTACGCGACCGTAACGTTGTGGCTTACCGGGCGAATCTACTGATGAAACGTCGCCGATGAAGATAGCTCATCAAATGAGGCCTCCAGCTTGCCATCCATTGAGTTGCCGCATTGCTGGATGTCAAGAATGTTTGCAATTCTTCCGAGGCTGCATGATGACAGTCTATATAACCACAGTCGCTTCATCTCAGACAAAGCGGTTCATTGATGGCCTATGGTTCACTTTTGTTATGTGCATGAGTCCCGCTATGAAAGCAGCTGTATATACTTGTATTGGCCAACGTAAATGAATGATATACAATGCGTATAACGTCCGATATGATTCATGGCTGCTATCTCTATCGCCGAGTCGGTTATGACGAACGCTTGATGGAACTGTTGCCCGATGGCGGAATCGGACAAGGAAATGCCGATTGCGAACGCACATGGAGTTTTCAAAAGGGATGGCTGGCTCTTCACGGTACATCAACAACCACCTGCCAACTGTGGCAGAACCAAGATGGCGTCTGGCGCGGCCGATCGGGATTCGGAAAAAGAATGCAGGTCGAGTTGACCTCGACACTCACAATGGAGACGCCGGCCTATTGCGTTACACAACAATCAAGGAACTCAGATCTTTTAGGAGTTTGGCTGTATTATCGGGTGGGATACGATCAGCGGCATCTTGAATTCCGATCGGATGGGACGATCGGAACTGGAGCCGCCGGAGCAGAGCGCAGTTGGCATGTCGAACTAGCCGGCCAAACTCGACTCTTGACGATCTATGGTGACGATTGGCCGACCTGCCATTTCATCCGCGGTATTGATGGCGTTTGGAGAGGTCATTGGTTCGACAATGAAGTCATGCCTGTGGAATTGCGCCGGTGTCTTGCCGGATCGGTATTTGACTCACCGACATCAAACTACAAAGTGGCCAACATGTCCATTTTCCTAAGAAACGCTCCTAGTGGCCCAGTTGTTGAAGTAGGGGTTTATCAGGGCGGATCAATGCTTCGATTGGCATCGCGACACGAAGACCGTCTCTTCTGGGGCTTCGATACTTGGGAAGGAATTCCAGAGACTACTCCGCATGACAACTATCACAAGCAGGGCGATTTCAGATTTTGTTATGAAGCGTGTCAGTTGAATATGGCCCATTTGTCAAATGTGGTTCTCATCAAGGGCCGATTCCCCGAATCGGCGTTGCCGTTATCCGGTATCGTGCTGGCTCATGTCGATGTAGACACGTATACCAGTACGCTCGAAACAATGGAGTTCTTGATTCCGAGGATGAGGTCCGGTGGACGAATCTATTGCGATGATGCTTACGTTGGAACATGCAGAGGCGCGACCAAGGCGATAGAAGAGGTCGCTGCTAAGCACCACTTGGAGATTCAGTTCGATCGAGGCCGTCACGCATGGTTCTCAATCACGGGGTGACGCGCTGCGACGAATGGGGAAGGGAGCTACTTGCTTTGAATGTGAGTGCATTCGTTGCGTAGAAAGAGAATAGCACCATTGTGACCGTCGGTGATTTTGAGTTGATGAAATTGTTCACTGTTGTCGCCAAAAAACTGATCACAGGCCTTCTTAACTTCTGGTATTGCAGCATAATCGTCTACCAAGATTGCCCGCGGGTGACACTGCAATGCCAACAACAAATCGGCATAACAACCATCCATGCTATGATCTCCGTCAACATGTACAAGGTCGAAGGCTGGCGGCAATTCGTACCCTTCAAAATGCTTCGCGAGTTCCCCGGACGGCAATTCGAGAATCGTGACGTCGAAAGGTTGCAAGATCAGTCGAGCATGCTCGATTGATCCGCAAAAACCGCCGTGCGTATTGCTGTTGTTGTCAACTCCTAAATATCTGGCGTACGGGCAAACTGTGAGAAAACTGAAAGCCGAGTAACCCGCACGTACACCGATTTCCAAGATATTGTAGGGCTTCAGTAGGGCAGCTAAAGCGTGTTTTGTCTCATAGCAAAGCTTCCAACTCGCCGGAAAAGGCTGATCGCGAGCATGTAAGCGGCATTCGAGTTGGGGCCAGAATTCCATTTTATTCTCCTTGTCTATAGGCATTATTTCTCCGATTGTGGAGTCAATCTCGTTCACTAAAGTGTTTTCGACCGGCCGCGGTTGTGTGAGATGGCGACTGTTGTTCCAACTTAGTAGCACTAGCAATGAAAATGACACCAGCCGCTTTGCACGTCACGAAAGAAAGCGGGCGTTGTGAAAGCTCAACTTCCAATGATTTCATCGTCCATCCATATTTACGACAAAAGAACTGTGCAAAGCGTCTCCTTGAAACGTTCATTACAAAGTCACAGATTTGTGGAATATCCTGCCCTTCGTAAAGGAGATCCATTTTCTATTCGAATGAGAACAGGCCGTTGTTGATGATGAATTCCGCCCGAATCTGAACTTGCCCACCTACGATCAATTGTGTCATAAAATGATTTCAGAATATTAATTGCATCCCAGCGAAAAAAAGTGTTCGACACTATCGCCCGCAAGAATGTACTCGACATCACGTTTACTGAAATGTGAGAGGAGTGATTCTGTCGAGATATCGATAACATTGTCAACTTAAGGCAGAGCCTGGCTCCCGTCAATGTTGTCGAATGCCTTGCGGTAATCCGTTCCACATCCCACATTTAATCGGACGCTTATATTAATGTATTCGTAAAGAATGCAGCCTCACACTTGGATTTCAGTTAACTCGTGTTGGGGGATTTTTCAAAACGCATTAGGTAGAGTGATCGTGACTGTTCGGAAACGCAAGTGTCAGGCAAATAAAAAAATGGTTCTTCTGGGTCTGGCGTGGCCGGTAGGAACTGTGTGTGTTTTTGGAAGAAGGTTTTCTGAGGCATTGCAGAGATGTTCCAAGCGCCCCGGAAGAGACACAACTCCTCGGGGGCGGGTGCTTGGACGCACTTCTGGCCGGGAGATCCCTTGTCGAGTTGCTCCTCAGCAGAACTCGACTCCGTTTCTCCCGGCGCGGATCGTAGCTGAATGTCGTCCGTTTGTTCTGAGCGTTGACGAGCTTCGTTGTGCGGCTAGCCGCATCGTAGGTGGATGTCACCCGCCCATCTCAGGATCACGCACGACCGTTCGTTGTAGACGAAGCTCGTTCGCTTGCTGAGCGGATTGATGCTGGAAACGACTTGTGACGCGGCATCGTAGAGGGCCGTGCTGCGATTTGTTAGCGGATTGATTGTGGCGATGGTTCGCCCGGCTGAATCCTACACGGACGTGATCCGCTGGTTCAGTGGGTTGACCGATGCTACGGTCCGGTTCGCCGCGTCGAGAACGAAGGTCGATCGCTGGTTCAAGGCATCGACGGTGACTACCTTTGACTGACACGTGGCACCTGATAGTTAAAAAAGGCTCGATGGGGCCGCCAATCCGGCGGCCCCATTGAGTGATTGAAACGGTTAATCCAGCCTGCTGGCAGGCAGCAGCCTCAGCGGTGACTCCGATGATCGTCACGGAAATCCGGGCGTTGTTTCGGGCAGTGTCGGAAACTCGCAGATTGGCCGTCTGTCGAAGAACTGACAACGATCTGGCTGCTGTCGCTGGCCCGCAGCCGTGTGTGCTGACTGCGCTGTTCTGTCGGCAGGTACCTGCTACGGGGTTCGATAACCTTCTTGGCCATGAGCTCGGGCCGGGCATACCGGTAAGGCTCGTTGTGCTTGAGCATCAGATATGCCACCGTCGCCAGTTTGCGGACCAACGCCATCAGTGCAACATGGCGAGGCTTCCGCTTGGCCAAGCGGCGAAAGAACCCGCCGAGCGTCCTGGATGCCGTGACACGCGTTGGCAGGCTTGAGTCAGCAGCCAACGTACCTGCGGATTGCCTGTATTGGTGATCCGCCCGTGGTAGCACTTGTTGGCAGACTGGCGGGTGATGGGGACCAAACCCAGGTACGAGGCCAGATGATCCTCGTTCTGAAACCGGGTCACATCGCCGATGGCGGACAACAGTCCCAGTGCGACAACGTAATTGGCCCCAGGCAAGGTCATCAGCAGTTGCACTTGGGGTTCTCACCGAGCGAATTCCACCAGTTGCTGATCCACCACGATCAGTTCCTGCTCAGTAGCTTGCAGTTTTCGCAACTCGCTGTCGAGCATCAGCCGATCCTTCGGTAACAATTCCAGAGTCCTGAGCCAGGCCAATCCTGACTTGGTCCAGAGACAGCGGCAAGCAGCTTTGATCAACAGGCGGTTCAGCGAGCACTGAATTCGGTTCCTGTGCCGCGCCCGCTGGCACATGAGGCCGCTGCGATGAGTCCACAAGCTGCGCTGCATTTGCGTGGCCGCATCGGGCTGCCAGACATCCAGGGGATACGCGCAGCGCAGCAGCTGTGCGAGCACCACGGCATCGACCTTGTCGGTCTTCACCTTCGCCTCCGCGATCGCCTTCGTCTTCATTGGATTGCCCACGGCAAGTTGAGCGACGCGCGGTCGCAGAATGTCCACCACCGGCCACGTGTTCGTCGTCGCTTCCAGGGCGACGCGGTCCGTCTTCCGCAGTTCCTTTGTAGCGAACTGGTCCAACTCGTCCCGACGGCAATCGACGCGACTGCGGGTCAAGACGTTTCCTTTGCGATCGATCACACACACTTCAATGAACTGCTTGTGAACATCCAATTCCACGAATCGAATCATGGCAAACCTCCACAGCACGGAGGTGCGGGAAATGCTCGCGTCAGCGAGCGATGGGCATACGGCAACTACCTCTGCGAGCTCAGGGCTCAGCCGGGTGGGTCGCAGGGGGGCCAGTCAAAAAACCGGGCTCGAAGCCCATAGCTATCGGCGGCCAGCCCCCGAGATGAACGTCCCGCACCCTCCGTGCGCTACTTGGTTCGTCGTCACGTCGCATCCTGTCCCAGACTTCCGGCACCTCGCAGCAGAAACCACCAACCGATACCAAGGCCAATGAATTCTGCGTGGAACGCCTCCACGCCGCGACGTCGACATCCTTCATAGCAGTTAAAAGAAAGGGCCCCAGGGGCTGGCCCAAAGGCCCGTCTTGGGGAGTGGTTTTGGATTCCCTGAGGCTTGTCAGTCGCAACGCGAATTGCAGGATGCTTCAAAAGAAAGATTCGGCTGTTCATTGACCGGATGTCGTGCGGCCATTCCTACGACGTCGCATTGGCGTCGGAGTCTCCGTGATGAATCGCCTGCGGATGATTTCTCGTGCGACCTCCGACAGCAAATCGTGTAGTCCCGTCCCAGGTACCACGGGATACTGTCGCAGGTTTATCGGGGCGGTTGTTTGGACGGTTCGTCTTTTCATACAGTTCTCTGCTGGTGGTGGGTAAATGAAGCGACCCCGGCGTTGGGGCCGGGGTCGTTGAGGAGTGATCATCAGAAAAAGTGACGCTACTCGACGTCGCGGTCAGCGGGTGGGGGGGAAGTATCCGTCACGCGGGCCGAACGAATACCGCGCGTTTCGCGAGCGTTTCATTTTCCTGTTCGTGTCTACTGGAGGCGGCGCGATCACCAGTTCATAGGGACTGGTGAGACTTTTATCTCGCATCATGCGATCCAGATTCAGTGCTCGCTGGACGGTCGCCTGATGGGTGTTCAACGACGTTGCGATGTCGCGCTGCTTGATGCCTTCGGCGGATTGACGCACTGATTCTTCCCGAATCTGCTCACGGGTCGGAGCTTCGAACAAATCGATGGTCATCTCACGAGTCAGGAACTCTTGCAGTTCCGGAGCCCGGTCGATGTCCCGCACGATTCCACCCAGAGAGAGCTTGATCCTTGCCCGAGGGAGCAGATGTCCTCCATCAACCAGCCTGACGAGGTAGACGTGAAACTCGGGCACCAGAGACCGCAGAAGGTCGCCGAACTCGAACGAGTGTAGCACCAGATCTCGCGAGACTTCTTCGAACTGGGCTCGCAACTCCGCGCCCTTCTCTGGGAGCTTGGGGCATTGCCGCGACTGATTCTCCAGAATCTGTCGACGACGAGCCAACTCGCGTTCCCGGTTCTCCAGATCGATCAACATCTCAGTGAGTAATGGATGAGAACCCGACTGGAGTATTGCGGACGAAAGGCAAGCTTTGTCCTGATTGAGCTTGGCCTCCGCTGCCTGAAGGTCTTGCCAATGACGATGATCATGTTCTCGCTCGGCGAGTGCCATCTGCACCAGTTCGGCGAATTGCTCGTCGAAGCCATCCAGCTGCGCGAGTTCAGCTGTGATTGCGTCCAGAACCCGCTGTGCGGCAATCGAACCACTGAATCCAATGGAGTTCCAACACTGGTAATGACGAGAGCCGTTGCACATCAGGTGATCCCGATTCCCATTGCCTCCCCAGACCATCTCGCGACCGCAGTACCAACAAATAACGCTTTGCCCGGGGAAACGTGAGCGCTTGCCATGACCGACCGGAACCGAACTCGTCGTAGGACGCCTCCTTCCCAATTCTCGATTCTTTGCGTCAACTTCGGCGAGGACTGCATCCAATAAATTGGGATCGAAATGCGCGAGATGTGGTTCGTCGCGGTACGTTGGCCCTTCAGAATTGACCTTCGAGATTCGGCGGCCTGATTCATGATTCTTGTCGGAGTAACGAGCGCCGCGCTGTGGTCTCCCCTTCAGGAGTGGGTTGTGATAAAGCCGTCGAACCATCGCCCCATCCCATCGGTCGTTCCCGCAAAATGGCCCAGTCGGCACACCATGCCTGTTAAAGTAATCAGCAACCGCCGTCCAGTTTTTCTGCTGTCGAAGAATGTCGAGCCCGTTTTGAAGATGTGGAATCGAGTCATCGTCCTTTCGCCATTCACTGTAGTGTTTGGCTCCCTCTGGTTTGATATAGCCATAAATCGGTAGCGGAGTCGCCCCGCCGTTTCGTCTGAAGCGGTTCATCTGCTTTTGCTTAATGCGGCGGGATGTGTGAGCACAGTGACTCACATGGTCCTTGCAGGCTGCAATCAGATCCTCTTCCCAGGTCGGCTCAGACGTGTCACAACCGTCATTCGGTGCGATGCAACGAATGCCGCGATCGACCGCCAGCCCCCATAATTCGACAGCCGCAGTCCCGCGGATCAGACGACCCGCATCCTCCATGATGACGAGATCAAATTCGCCTGATCGGATGAGTCTCTCGACCTCGACCAGTTCTGGCCGGTCCAACCGCTCCCCTTTGCCTATGGTAGCGATGACTTTGAATTCGCTAGGGCCATTGTACTGATCAGCAACTTCCTGTCTGGCATGGTCCTCCTGATCTTCGAGGCTCAATTCCTTTTGATTTTGGCACCCGCTAATGCGAGCGACAATCAACACGCGCAGAGTATGCCCATCCCGGGGCACCATTGGTCTGGTACGACTCATGATCATCTCCTGTCGGAGACATCACCCGCCCGAAATCATTGGCACAGTGTGCCAATTGATTTGACCACCAGTGAGAATCCGTGACTATTGATGACTGCCTCTGACAATCCGCAACTTTTGTCCAGGAAAGCCGTTTGCGTCGCAAACATCTTCAGCTACATCAGTTGCGGATTGGCTTGCGGAGTGTCCCCCCCTCTCCGTGAGAACGGCCGAGAAAACGCCTGTTTTCTCGGCGGTTCCTTCATTCTCGGTGGAGCCGTCATTCGGTGGTGACTGCGCACCAGAACGCGTCGTCCCGCCGCTCCGCCGACGGGATATTCGGTCGGGGGAGCGACCGGACTACAGTACAGAAACGCGCCTTCGGGCGGGTCGTTTCGGTAAGCGCACCGGTCAGATATCGACCGCATTCGTTCCCGTGGCGCGAATCGTTCCGTCAGCCTCGTCGCTTATCCGTGCGTGGCTTGTTCGCAAACTAACAGACCGATGGCCAGATGCAGCGCGGCCGCTTCCGAGGTCAACGTTTGTTCGACTGCGGCGGGGAGCAGGATGTTCATGACGGGAGCCTGCCAGCCTGTTGAATAACGTCGGGTGGTATGCCTCTGGATTGCCCGTTTTCCAACTGTAAAACGGGCAAGCAGGACGCTCACCCGACGTTTTTCAACAGGCTGCTAACCCGCTTCGGAATATGGCGGAAGCCCCTGCTTCGCTTTGAATCGCGGTGAGGCTATCTTCTCGTCAGGCGGTCTGAAACGAGGCAACTTTGTGGGAGACGGTTCAATGCAGGCGTGGCGTCTCGGAGCGGCATTCACGTGGTTGACGATGGCGATGTTTGGTGGAGTCGCCTCGGCGGCTGACGTGAAGCCGAACGTCGTCCTCTTCCTGATCGACGACCTCGGGTGGGCGGACCTGGGGTGTTATGGGAGCACGTTTAACAAGACGCCGAACCTCGACAAGCTGGCTGCGGAGGGGATGCGGTTCACGCAGGCTTATGCCGCGTGTCCGGTTTGTTCTCCGACGCGAACGGCCATCATGACGGGGCGGTATCCGCAGCGCTGCGGGATCACGACGTGGTTGCCCGGTCACGGGAAGCAACGTGGGCACAGACTGGTCGCGCCGGAAGTGCCGCTCAAGCTGCCCGCCGCTGAGCTGACCATTGCCGAGGCGTTGAAGCCGGTTGGATACACGAGTGCCTCGATTGGCAAGTGGCATCTCGGTGGAGCGGGTTCGCTGCCGACGGACCACGGGTTCGACATCAACATCGCGGGCGATGACGCCGGGACGCCGTACAGCTACTTCGCGCCCTACAACTCAGCCGTGAATGGCAAGCAGAACGGCCGGAAGATTCCGGGACTCGACGATGCGCCCGAGGGCGAGTACTTGCCGGATCGTCTCGCCGCCGAAGCCGAGAAGTTCATTGACACTCACAAACAGCAGCCGTTCTTTTTGTATCTGCCTCACTTCGCCGTCCACACGCCGCTGAAGGCGAAGGCCGAGACCATCGCCAAGTACGGCGCGATGCCGAAAGACCCGAACGGCTCGCAGCAGAATCCGATCTACGCCGCGATGATGGAGAGCATGGACGAGGCCGTCGGGCGTGTGCTGAAACGGCTCGACGAACACAAGCTGAGCGAGCGGACGCTGGTCCTCTTCACGTCCGACAACGGCGGCCTCTGCAACGGCAACGGCCAGATCATCGCCCCGACCTCGAACGCGCCGCTGCGAGACGGCAAGAGCCACCTTTACGAGGGAGGCATCCGCGTCCCGCTGATCGTCCGCTGGCCGGGCGTCACCAAGCCGGGATCGACCAGCGACGCGATCGTGTCGAGCATCGACCTCTTCCCGACGATCATGGATGCCTGCGGAGTGCAGCGGACGAACGGAACTTCTTCCGCTGCCCCTCAACCCTCAACCCTCAACCCTCAACCACTCGACGGCCTCAGCCTGACAAGCGTCCTCAAAGGCGACGGCCCTCTTCAACGCGACGCCCTCTACTGGCACTTCCCCCACTACAACGGCAACGCGGGAGCGAAGCCCGGCGCGGCGATTCGGGCGGGTGATTGGAAGCTGATCGAGTTTTACGAGACAGGGCGGCGCGAGCTGTTCAACCTCGCCAAGGATCTGCGCGAGTCCAGCAACCTGATCGAACAGAACGCCGACATCGCGAACGACCTGCACGCGAAACTGGCCGCATGGCGCGAGTCGGTCGGGGCGAAGCTGCCGACGCCGAATCCCGACTACGCGCCGAACCTTCAGGCCGACGACGGCTCGGTGACGATGCACTCCAGCACGGCCGATGTCTTCGGCACGATGCTGCGGTACGAGCCGCTGCCGAACAAGGACACGCTTGGCTTCTGGGTCCGTCAGGAGGATTGGGCACGGTTCGAGTTCACGATCACCAAGCCCGGCCGCTTCCGACTGGTGCCGCACGTCGGGTGCGGGACCAACGGCGGAAGCCTCGTCCATTTTGAAGTGGCTGGGCCGGGTGAGGGGACTGCTCAAATGTTGCCACTCACCGTTCCAGCGACCGGCGGGTTCCAGAAGTTCGTCCCGCAAGACCTCGGTGAAGTGACGCTCGCCAAGCCGGGACGCTACACGCTGTCGATCAAACCTCAAACGAAAGAGGGCGTCGCAGTCATGGATGTCCGTCAAATCGTGCTGAAGCCGGTCGCCGAGTGATGACATCCCAGCGACTTCGGCCAGTTCGTGCATGCGCCGGCGGTGTTGTCACTGCTGGTCGAGAGGTCGGCGAAGTTGGGGAGTGAAAGCCGGCTTTGCCTAACAAATACGGCGGCTCACAAAATGTAGGGTGGGCATTGCCCACCAACTCACAACGCATTGTGGTGGGCAATGCCCACCCTACGAT
>JAYUFF010000629.1:0-1763 GCA_043738825.1 Schlesneria sp. | reverse complement strand
TTTGAGGACGGAGCGTTTGACTCGCACAACGTCCACGTGACCGATGCGGGGCTGACACTCATCAAGCCGGGCGACGGCTGGGCGGTGTTCGAGGTTCGCTCGCCGTACGTCATCGTCCCGCAGGTCGGCAAGATCGACGACGTGAAGGACGACAAGGAGGCGTCCGTCATCGAAGTCGATGCGGCCGAGACGACTCTCGCGTGGTCGCCCGATTACGGCGACAGTTGGATCACGCTCGAACCGAAGTCGTGGCCGGCGACAATGGACCTGACGAAGGACGTTGCCGGGAGTTATGGCTACCTGCTGAAGATCGCGCTGAAGGGGAAGCCCGATGCGGCGGTCGTGAGATCGCTCAGGGTAACGACGTGGGTGCAGATGGCCCCGGCGACTCTGCCCGCTCTGCATGAGGGAGGGAATTGTTTTGAACTGAAGACCGGCGATCACTACGGCTTGCCGACGCGCGTTCGCTCGATCCAGCCGAACGCGACCGACGAGAACGCCTTTCTGCACTATTTGATTCGCGCCCCGAAGGAGTTCGATCCGACGAGCCGCTCGGACCGCGCGAAGGGAATGATGATTGCGAGGCTCCCCTCGCTGCCCAAGACCAAGATTGCCTGGTTCTCGGCGGGCGCGAGCTTTCGGATGAGCGTGGGCAGTCCCGACAACCCGCCTCGCAACGGCATCCGTTTCGCCGTGGACTCGCCGCGCGATTTCAAGCCGCTCTTCAAGGACGGCCCGGACAGCGCAACGGCACTCGCCCGACCGACGGAACAAACGCACTGGCACTACAACGTCGATCGCGAAGTGAAACTCGACAAACCCGCGAACGCAGTCTATGTCGAGTACGAAGCCAATCCCAGTTTGAACGCCTACCGCCTGATCGCCCACTGTCTCGACGATCAGCCTCGTCCCGCCACGCCCCTCACCGTGAAGCATGTCTGGACCGAGGGCGATGCGCCGAAGGAGCACTCGCAAACTCTCGATGCAGCGGGTCACTACGATGTCACAGCGGGAGCCGATCTCGTCAACATGCTAATCGAGTTGAGCGTGCCATCGTCTGGTGCGGAGAATCTCAAATAGCTTTCTTTGTCGTCAAAAGATTTCGTGAACGAGTCCGGTTTTGCGGTTGTCTTCAAAGTAGCCATCATCGCTCCGCGTGATGAGCCTTTTGAGATCAGACGCCCACCCGTGAAAGGCTCATCACGCGGAGCGATGATGGCTACTTTGAACGAAGACCCCTCACCCTAACCCTCTCCCCGCAAGGCCGGGGCGAGGGGACCGGAGCGGGAAGTTTGTGTCGCAACTGGTCCTCTTGCGGATGTTGGTCTTGCCGGATCGGACGATGCGGGGATAATTCCGCAGACCTTTGGTTCGTCTCGCGTGGTATTGTTCTTGGCGACATCGACGCGATGCACTCGGGCGAGTCAAAGATCTGTCAGGCGTGACACGCCCCGACAGTCCTCATTCCGTAAAGGGAACGGTCTCATGAGCACAGGACGCGACCTTCTTCAGCAGATCTCTTCCCGCCAGGACGCGCAGGCGTTTCGCCACGAGCATTGGCAGGGATCCTTCGACGAGTACCTCGACATCGTGCGAGCGACGCCCGAGGTGACGCGGACGGCTCACCAGCGCATGTATGACATGGTCGTGTCGTACGGCAACTATCCGGTGGACGAGGGTCGGCGCGATGGCCTCGTGCGATACAAGTTCTTCGACGATCCCGACAACAACGGCGACGATGCGATCTTCGGACTGACCGAGCC
>JAYUFF010000628.1:0-1763 GCA_043738825.1 Schlesneria sp. | reverse complement strand
CGAGGAAGTGAAGGCTGTTTCCCACTCTCACGGCCACGTCGAAGCTCCGTGACCGTGGCACCCAATTACCCGGATTCAAAAAGGCGATGGTCCTGTGGCTCATTCGTGCCTCGCTTGCGTCTGGTGGGAAGGCTCATCACGATGTCGGCCTCTGGCATCTTTGACCACCCCTTTCTGATTCGACTTCTGCGAGGTTCCCCATGTCGGCATCACGACGCGAGTTTTTGGAAGCGTTTTCGTTGGGTTCGGCCGCCGCGATGACGGCCGGTGTCCTGGGCTGCGGCAATCCACCGATGGGCGGTCCCGGCGGAGCCGCCTCGTCGGGAGGAGTTTCTTCGGCTGCGGGACTGCGGCCACTCAAGGCGGCCTTCTCGAACGCCGGTTTGGAATCGACGTGGTGCGAACTCGGGAAGAGAACAGCTGATCTGTGGGGGCAGATGCTCAACATCGACATCACTTGGTTCGATGGCGAGTTCAATCCCGAGAAGCAACGCAACAAGCTCGACGCCATCGTCGATCGCGAGTGGGACTTCTGCTGCTTTCAGGCGGTGCAGATCGACTCTCTGGCCGAGCCGGTTCGCCGGCTGAAGGAACGCGGCATCCCGGTGATCTCGATGGACACGGAACTCGTCGCGAAGGATCAAATGAAGGAAGCGGGCGTCTGGACGCTGGTCGCTCCAGACAACGAAGTCATGGCCGAGATGTGTGTCGGCTATCTGATGGAAAAGCTCGGCGGCAAGGGGAAGGTGATTCACATCGGCGGACTGGACGGCCACAGTGGTGCGCAAGGCCGACGGCGGGGCTTCGACAACGTCGTCAAGAAGTTTCCCGAAGTCGAAGTGGTCGGCGGCGGAGTCCGCTGGTGCGACTGGAAGGCCGAGAAGGCACGCAACACGTTCGAGTCGCTGCTTCAGCAAGAGACGACCCCCATCGCCGGAGCCTTCTTCCACAGCGACGACATGGCCCTCGCCTCGGTCCCGGCACTCAAGGGGTCGATCCACGAGAAGATGCTCGTCGTCGCGGTCGATGGCCAGAAGAAGGGTCTCGACGCGGTCAAGAACGGCGTGCTGGCAGCGACCTCGGTGAATCCCGTCTGCCGCATCCATCGCACGGCGCTGTTCCTCGGTCAGTTCTTCGCTCGCAACAAGGAAACGATCGAGCAGGCCCCGTTGGAGATCATCACCCCCGGCCCCCTCGTGATTCCCGAATCGCCGAGCGTGATTGAGGCGATGTACTACCTGGCCGATCCGCTGCACTGCATCGTGTGATCCGCTGACGGCGCGTTCGGCCAGGGTCTCCCGACCCCGCCGAAACGCCCGACCGCAGGTCTCCTCTTCTTCATTTATTCAAATCATCGCAACCGAACGACCTTCAAAAGCCACCCCTCACCCTAGCCCTCTCCCCGCAAAGCCGGGGCGAGGGGGCAAGAGCATGACTTCCGAAACCGCCTCATCATCGCTTCTCGATTGCCGCGCCATCGGCGTGCGGTTTGGAGGCGTTGTTGCTCTGGAGGACGTTGACTTCGATCTGCACGCGGGCGAGGTGCATGGTCTCGTCGGCTGCAACGGCGCGGGGAAGAGTACGCTGATGAAGGTGCTGGCCGGTGCGGTCCCCGAATATCGTGGTGACATCCGACTCGATGGCCAGCCGGTGCGATTAAGTTCGCCGCGCGAGGCCCTCACGCAGCGAATTGCGATGGTCTATCAGGAGCTGTCCGGCATCGGGGCACTCTCGGTGGCCGAGAACCTGTTTCTCGGACGGCA
>JAYUFF010000627.1:0-4724 GCA_043738825.1 Schlesneria sp. | reverse complement strand
TCTTCGATGTGATGGGGCAGCACAAGTTGCTCTATTTTCCGAACGGGACGTATCTGGTTTCCAAGACGCTGAACTGGTCGAAGAAGAACTCGGCGGGGAAGGATGCGTGGGGCAAGAACTTCATTCAGGGTCAGAACGTCTCGAAGACCATCATTCGACTGAAAGATGCAACCTTCACCGATCCGCAGAAGCCGGAGTCGATCATGTGGTGCGGTGGGTTCGGGTCAGCCGACTGGTTTCACAATTACATTCAGGACGTGACGTTCGATGTCGGCAGCAACAATCCCGGCGCGATTGGCTTGCAGTTTTACTCGAACAATTCCGGAGCCGTGCGCAACTGTCGCATCATCGCGGGCGAGGGCAGCGGGCTCGTTGGACTCGATCTTGGTCATCGCGACATGAACGGTCCGCTGCTCGTGCGGAATTGCGAGGTCATTGGCTTTCAACGCGGCATCAGCACGGCGCGCGCGGTGAACGGCCAGACGTTCGAGCACATCACGCTGCGAGGTCAGACACAATTCGGTTTCACGAACGAAGGTCAGGCCATCAGCATCCGAGGACTCGTCAGCGACAACTCTGTTCCCGCGATTCAAAGCTACGGCACGCTGTGCCTGATCGACGCGAGGCTCACCGGCAAAGAGGCTGCGGCCCGAATGCCAGCGATTGTGAACTTCAACGGCGGACGCATCTTTCTGCGCGACATCGAGACCGCTGGTTACGGCCGCGCGGTGGGCGATGTCGCCACGCCCGATTCGGCAGCCGCGTTCCGCATCGTCGGCACAGACAAGCCCGGCAGCGAAGGACCGAACATCGCCGAGTACTGCTCGCACCCGGCGACCAGTCCGTTTCCATCGGCAGCCACTTCACCGCGACTGCCGGTGAAAGAACCGCCGGAAATTCCCGTGGACAATCCGCAGACTTGGGCCAATGTGGACAACTTCGGCGCGGACCCCACCGGACAACAGGACTCATCGGCCGCGATTCAAAAGGCGATGGACTCCGGCGCGACGACCGTCTTTCTGCCCGGCTTCTATGCGCTGAAAAAGACGGTCCTCATCCGAGGCAAGGTGCGACGAGTCGTCGGCACAGGCGGCTGGGTGGATTACAACGGCCAAGCGAAGCCCGACTTCCGCATCGTCGATGGCACATCGCCCGTCGTGTCGCTGGAACATTTCTCGGACCTGCGCGGCGGTCTCGAAATCGACACGCACCGCACGATCCTGTTTCGCAGTGTCTCGGACTGCGACCTGACCTTCACTCGCAAGGCCGAAGGGGGCGAACTCTTCTTCGAGGACTTCGTCACGCACCACCTCAAGCTGAAGAATCAACGAGTCTGGGCGCGGCAGCTCAACGTCGAGAACGAAGGGACGCACCTCGTCAACGATCACAGTGATCTCTGGATTCTCGGCTACAAGACGGAGCGTGGCGGCACCTTGCTGGATACACGCGGCAACGGCCGCAGTGAAATCCTCGGCGGCTTCAGCTACACGACCACCGCCGGAAAGCTCGCTCCGATGTTCGTGAACGACAACTCGTCCGTCTTCACGTTCTTCAACGAGGTCTGCTACAGCGGCGACCCGTTCGTGACGCTGATCCAAGAAACGCGCGGCAAGACGACCAGGCTCGTGAAACGCGACGAAGGTTTGACGGCACCGTATGTTTCCCGGCCGGTGAAGCCCGTCCTGAAGTGAATCTACAAGGCGTCGATGTTTCACCCTGGCAGCCTGTTGATGACGTGATGTGGATTCTAATACAGAACTTATTTCCCATGACCATAAGAGCCAATATGCAAACCATCTGTTCGCGTTTCATCTCCGCTGTTGCCAGCATTGCGATTCTCGCGAGTTGCCCGCTCGTCTCGGCGCAGGCTCCGATCCCGCCTGAACTCGCTCATGGCAGCAAGGTCGATCGCAATCAGACTTACAACTTGGGGGCCATCCTGAAGGAGATCGCGAGCTACGGCTCAGCCGCCAAGGACGCCGTGCCGCTTTTGAAAGAGGCGATCGTGTCCCTCAACGATCAAGTTCAGCGGCGCGAATTCCCCAGCGGCGAACTCAACGATCGCAGAGTCCGCGCCGTCGAGGACGCCATCAAAACCATCGAAGCCGCCAAAGATCAGCCAAAGCTGCGCAGCATCGGACCCGCCAAGCAAGCTCGCTGAAATCAGCATGAACTCTGGGTAGCCACGCTCGCCAAGAGCGTGGGTGTTCCGCGAAATTCCCACGCTCTTGGCGAGCGTGGCTACTGAATTCAATGAACCAAATTGAGATATCCATGAATCGCATTGACGTCATGATGACTTTGCAACGTAGCGCTGCGGCGCTACTCGCGTTTGTCGCCTTGGTTTCGACGAGTGCAGCGCAGACGCTCGATGAGGATCTCCGGCGAGTCCCAGCGGCAGAGCTGGCGGCGCTCGCGAAGACCGACGGGGATGCGATTCGTGGAGCCGTCCTCTTCTTTCAGCAGCATATGGCTTGCTCGAAGTGCCATGCGGTGGGGAAAGCTCCGCTGAACTCGCTGGGGCCGGACCTGACGGCGCTTGGTAAAGAGGTCTCCGATGAGTCGCTGGTCGAATCGGTGCTGCTGCCGTCGAAGGTCATTCGCAAGGGATTTGAATCGGTGACGGTGATCACGGCCGATGGGAAATCGCTGGCGGCGTTATTGGTGGAACGGACGAAAGACAAGGTTGTCGTGCGCGACATTTCGCGCGGTGGCGAGCCGACGACCATCACCGCGTCCGACATCGACGAGGTCAAGGTCAACGCGACGTCGATCATGCCGGCGGGGCAGGTCAACCAGTTGAATAGCCGGCAGCAGTTTCTCGATCTGATCCGCTACTTGATCGAGATCCGCGACGGCGGCGCGGCCAAAGCCATGCAGCTTCAACCCGCCGCATCACTGTTGACGTTTACCGTGCCCGAATATGAAAAACATTTGGATCACGCCGCGCTCATCGGTGATTGGAATGACGATTCGCTCAAACGGGGTGAGGCGATTTATCAGCGAGTCTGCGCCAACTGTCACGGAACGAAGGACAAGCCGGGATCGTTGCCGACTTCGCTCCGTTTCGCGGAGGGGAAATTCAAGAACGGCAGCGATCCGCTGTCGATGTACCGCACGCTGACGCACGGCTTCGGGTTGATGGCTCCGCAAACCTGGATGGTGCCGTCACAGAAATACGACGTCGTCCACTACGTCCGCGAGACGTACCTCAAGCCACACAATCCGACGCAGTTCATCGCCGTCGATCAGGCATTGTTGTCACGGCTGCCGAAGGGAGACACGCGCGGTCCGGAACCGAGCAAGATCGTCGCGTGGTCGGCGATGGATTACGGGCCGAGTCTGACTCACACGTATGAAGTGCTAGGGCTGGAGCACAACCTTGCGTACAAGGGAGTCGCGGTGCGGCTCGATCCCGGTGCGGGGGGCGTCTCGCGCGGCCGGCATTGGATGATCTTCGACACCGACACACTTCGCGCGGCGGCGGCGTGGAACGGTTCGGGCAAAGCCGACGACAACTTCATCGACTGGCAGGGGATTCAATTCAACGGCGCGCACGGCGCGCATCCGCGAGTCGTCGGGCAGACGGCATTCGCCAACTCAACCGGGCCGGGCTGGGCGAATCCGGCCAGCGGTGAGTTTCTCGATGACCTGCGAGTGAAAGGCCGCGACGGCAAACGCTACGGCCCGTTGCCGCGCGAGTGGGCCAAGTATCGCGGGCTGTATCACCACGGCCAGCAGGTGGTCTTCTCGTACTCGATCGGCACGACCGAGGTGCTGGAATCGCCGCGACTGCTGTTGCGCGAGGGACCACCGTCGTCGCCGCAGTTTCTGCGGACGTTCAACATCGGGCCGCGCGATCGCGACCTGCTGCTGCAAGTCGCCGAGCATCCGGCGCATGACGCGCGACCGACGATCGTCAGCCGCGTTGACAAGTCGGTCGTGCTGTTCGCGCCGCCGAATGCCTCTCGCCCGCTCGTCGCGGGATTCGCACCGCGCCACACTGCGGCGGAATGGACAGCCAGCAAAGGTCGGCTGCGACTCAAGATTCCCGCCGGCAAGGAACCGCTGCGATTCACCGTCTGGTTGCCTTCCGATTCCGTGAGCGGCACGGCGCTAGCCGCCGGACCTCGCCACACACCGGCGGCTAGCGCCGTGCCGCTCACGAAGACTGACAAATCTCGCGCACAGATAGACGGTCTTGCCGATCAGCCGATTCCCGACGCCGATCGCGATCTGACCGCGCTGATCAATGGCGGCCCGCCGCGCTGGCCGCAGAGGCTGGAGACTCAAGCGGTACTGGGTGCCGACAACGGGCCGTTCGCGGCCGATGTGCTGACGGCTCCAGAATCAAATCCGTGGCTGGCTCAGACCCGATTCACCGGGCTCGATTTCTTTCCCGATGGCCGCATCGCTGTTTGTTCGTGGGACGGCGACGTGTGGATTGTTGATGAGAAAAAGACCGATGTAGCCGCACTCGCCAGAGTGCGGGAGACCCGCGTTCTGGCGAACGCGGCTACGCATGGTCTCTCCCCCACTCTGACCTGGCAGCGGATCGCATCGGGAATGTTCCAGCCGCTGGGGTTGAAGATTGTCGAGGGCAAGATTCATGTGACGTGTCGCGATCAACTCACCGTCCTGCATGACCTGAACGGCGATGGCGAGATCGACTTCTATCAGTGCCTCAACAACGATCATCAAGTCACCGAGCACTTCCACGAATT
>JAYUFF010000626.1:0-1769 GCA_043738825.1 Schlesneria sp. | reverse complement strand
GCGTCGAGCAGGGCTTCGGCCTTGAGTCGCCTCGGATAACTGTGAGCGTAGAACCGCTGATCGGCTTCGTTCTCCTTGAGCACCGCGTGCGACCGCTGGTACGTCTCGGAGTGCAGGATCGTGCGCATCAGGCTCTTGAGGTCGTACTTGTTCCGCACGAGTTCCTCGGCCAATCGAACGAGCAGCCTGTCGTTGCTGGCCGGGTTGGTGAGGCGGATGTCATCGACCGCCTCGACCAGACCACGGCCCATGTAGTTGGCCCAGATGCGATTGGCGATGGCTTTCGCAAAATATGGATTTTGCGGCGAGGTCAGCCACCTAGCAAAATACTCGCGCCGGTCGGTCGGATCGTCGAACGAGATCGCCTCCCCGTCGAGCGGCTTCGGTGGCTGAGGCCACGCGGTGCGGGGCTGCAAGACCTCGCCCCGATCCGCGAGGAAGATCGTGCGGTTGCCGTCTCCGCTGCGGAAGTCGCCCCCCCAGCCCTTGCCGCGCACGCGAGCGAACAGGCTGACCATGCCGTAATAGTCGTCGTTGGTCCACTTCTCGTTCGGATGATCGTGGCAGTGGGCGCATTGCACCGACGTCCCCATGAAGGCCATCGCGACGGTCTCGACCATGTCCTGCGGATCTTGATGCAGCGCGTAGAAATTGGCCGCTCCGTTTTCGATGGTGCTGCCCTTCGCGAGAACGATCCCGCGAGCGAACTCATCCCACGGCGCGTTCTCGGCGACGCGATCGCGAATCCATTTGTAGTACGACTTGATCGCCTCGGGCCGCAGCCGGCTTCCCGATAGCAGCAACACGTCCGACCACTGGTATGCCCAGTAATCGACGAACTCGGGGCGAGACAGAAGCTGCTCGATCAGCTTGGACCGCTTGTCGGGATCGGTGTCGGCGAGGAATGCTTTCGTTTCGTCCACCGTCGGCAGCAGGCCGATCGTGTCGAGAAAGACTCGCCGCAGGAACTCGCTGTCGTCGGACCGTGGCGACGGTGGCATGTTGAGTGCGACCAGCTTCTCCAGCACGAGATCGTCGATGAAGTTGGCTCGCTTCGCAGAGGCGAACGTCTCGGGCGCGACGGGTTGAGAATACGGAACCGTCACGGTCGCCGTCGTGTTCTGTGCGAGATACCACGCGACGATGGCTCCCTCGCCACTTCCCAAGACTTTTACCAATCCTCGATCATCAACCGAGCAGACCGTGTGGTTGGTCGAGGTGTACTTGGCCCAGCGCGTCACGTCTTCAACGCGACCGTCGGAGAAGTGAGCACGCACGATCATGGGCTGTTCGACGCCCGCCTTCAGTCGCGAAGCTTCGGGAAGAATTTCGAGCCGCTTGATGCGCGCATCGTCCGCCGCCGGAGCGACCTGTCCCTGCGCGATCCACTCAGACACGACGCGGTACTCGACTGAGTCCTCTCCAAATCGCAGGCCCCCCTTGTGAGGAATGGCTCCCGTCGGTTTGGTCAGCACGAGGCTTCGGCCGGGATCGTGAGGCACAACGCGCCGTCCTCGCGATTGTCGAGTGATCGCGAAGAAGTCGGCCTCGGGATCGTACCCTCGCAGCGACAGCTTGAAGCCGCTCTTCCCGGCAACGGCTCCATGACACGCACCACCATTGCATCCCGACTTCGACAGCACCGACTGCACGTGATTGCGGAAGCTCCACTGATTCGCGACATCGAACTTCTCGACGACCACCTTCGTCGCCGCCGTCTGCCCGTTCGCCGAGACCTTGATCGTCGTCGAGCCGTTCCCCACCGGGAC
>JAYUFF010000625.1:0-1769 GCA_043738825.1 Schlesneria sp. | reverse complement strand
TCACCTGAGATTTTCTTCGAGGTTTCCCGTCGATGCGAAGTCATGTTGTCCTCGCGGTCTTTAAGCGGAACTTCTGGAGCTACTTCTCCGGAATGATCGGCTATCTGTTCATCGTGGCCTTCGTCTTCGTGGGGGCGTTCGCCGCCTTCCAAGAGAAGTTCTTCACGAACAATCTCGCGACGCTCGATCAACTGAACGAGTGGTTCCCGCAACTGCTGCTGTTCATCGTGCCGGCCATCACAATGGGTGTCTGGTCCGAGGAACGAAAGCTCGGCACCGAAGAGTTGCTCTTCACGCTGCCGGTGTCGGACCTCGAGGTTCTGATGGGCAAGTATCTGGCGGTGGTGTCGGTCTACACCGTCGCGCTCGTCTTCTCGCTGACTCACGCCATCGTGCTGGAGTGGATCGGTGGCCCGGATTGGTGGCTGCTGTTCGCCAACTATTTTGGGTACTGGCTGGCGGGATGTGCCCTGCTCAGCGCGGGCATGGTGGCGTCGTACCTGACCAACAGCGCGACGGTCGCATTCGTGCTGGCGTCGCTGATCTGTGTCGTGCCGATCGTGATCGGCTTCATGCCGATTCCGCCACTGCTCAACACACTGCTCGGCAACGATCAGTTCTTCGACCAGATGAGCCTGCCTCGTCAATTCGCTCCGTTTGGGATCGGTCTGATCGAAGGCCGAAACGTCTTGTACTTCGTCTCGTTCGCGGCCTTCATGCTGTATTTGAATCTCGTCCTGATCGGCGAGCGTCATTGGAAGGGAGGCGTGCGGGGAGCCAACATGGGTTGGCAGTACGCGGCGCGAGCCCTCTCTTTGGCGGCGATCCTGATCAGCGTCAATGTCTTGGTGGCGGGCAACAGCCCGACGATTGACATGACCTCCGAGCGAGTCTTCACCGTCGCGCCCACGACCAGAACTCTGCTGGGCAAACTCAGTGACAAACGCCCCGTCACGATTCAGGCGTTTGTGAGCAAGGAAGTTCCTCGCGATTACGCTCCCGTCAAGACCCTGCTGCTCGGGCTGCTGGCTCAGTACGAACAGTCCAGCCATCACAACATCACCGTCCGCATCGTGCAGGTTGACCCCGCCAGCCCACAAGCCGACGAAGCCAAGAAGTTCGGCATTGAAGGTCGCAAGATTCAGTCCGAGCGGGCCGGACGGTCTCAGGTTGACGAAGTCTATCTCGGCGCGGTCATCAACAGTGGTGCGAGCGAAGTCGTGATCCCGTTCTTCGACGTGGGGCTGCCTCTTGAATACGAGTTGACTCGCTCGGTGAACACTGTCGCCGCCGAGAAGCGTCTCAAGGTGGGCATCCTCGAAACGGATGCCAAGCTGAACGGCGGATTCGACATGCAGACGTTCCGCAGCTCACCCGAATGGCGGATCGTCACCGAACTGAAGAAGCAGTACGAGGTCGAGACCGTCTCTCCCGCCGGGCCGATCGACGAGTCGAAGTACGACGTGGTGGTGGCTGTGCTGCCGTCGTCGCTCGGTCAAAATGAGATGCACAACTTCGTCGAGTACGTCAAGAAGGGGAAGCCGGTCCTGATCTTCGATGACCCGCTGCCGGCGACCAATCCGCAACTGGCCCCGAGTCAGCCGAAGCCGCGCGCGGGCGGCGGCAATCCGATGATGCAGATGGGGCAGCCCCCCGAACAAAAAGCCGAGGGTGGCAAGGCGACTTCCCTCGTGAACGCGCTGGGCATTGAATGGAAGTACGACCAGATCGTCTTCGATTACACGGCTCTCGCGCTGCACCCCGAGTAC
>JAYUFF010000624.1:0-4729 GCA_043738825.1 Schlesneria sp. | reverse complement strand
GGTACGTTCCCTATGCGGCAACGCGCTCACCGCAGGAGTTGCTCACGACGGCGAACGCGATCCTCGGGCAGGGACAGCTCTCGCTGGCGAAGTACCTGTTCATCGTGGCCGGTGAAGACAATCCCGATCTCGACATCCACAACATCGCCGCCTTCTTCCGTCACGTTTTGGAGCGAGTCGATTGGCGCAACGACCTCCATTTTCAAACGCGGACGACGATCGACACGCTCGACTACTCGGGCAGCGGCTTCAATCAAGGCTCAAAGGTCGTGATCGCCGCCGCCGGACCAAAGCAACGGGAACTCGGCACCGAACTGCCGCGAGATTTTTCGTTACCCGACGGCCTTCGCAACCCAAAGGTCGCGCTGCCTGGCGTGATCGTGGTGGAAGGACCAACGTGTAGGAGTCAGGAGCCGGGGGGCAGGAGTCAGGAGTCGAAAGTTGCCGCATTGTGCGTGTATTTGTCACTCGACTCTCAACCCTCGACCCTCAACCCATTCCCGCTCATCGTCGTCGTCGATGACAGCGAGTTCGCCGCGCGGACGCTCAACAACTGGCTGTGGGTGACGTTTACGAGATCGAATCCCGCCGCCGACATCGACGGCGTCGGAGCCTTCACCGACCAGAAGCACTGGGGCTGCACGGGGCCGCTCGTGATCGACGCCCGCATCAAACCGCATCACGCTCCACCGCTGATCGAAGACGCGGCCGTAACCCGTCAAGTCGATCAACTCGCCGCACCCGGCGGGCCTTTGCACGGGATCATTTGATCCGTAGCTTGTGCCTTCAATGTAGCCATCATCGCTCCGCGTGATGAGCCTCGCAGTTCAACCTGTGCAGACTGACACGCCCGTTTGCGCAAGGCTCATCACGCGGAGCGATGATGGCTACTTTGGTCTGATGCAGCGTCTCGCTAAGTGGACCCGCAGAAGAAATTTGTAGCCACGCTCGCCAAGAGCGTGGGTATTCCTCGAAATCCCCCCACGCTCTTGGCGAGCGTGGCTACCCAGAGATCAGCCAAATGACTGAGACGAGCAATGCAACGTGGGTTGGCCGAGTGGCCGTTGTGACCGGCGGCGAAAGCGGCATTGGTCGGGCCGCGGCGCGGCGACTTGCGAGCCTCGGCGTCAGTGTGTTTGTCGGCGACGTGGCGTTGCGAGACGAGAACCGGGACGAGTTTGCTCGGCTCGGGATCGACTCGCGCCGGTGTGACGTTCGGTCGCTCGATGACCTGCGAACGCTGATCGATTCGGCGGCGGAGCGAGCGGGGCGGCTCGACATTCTCGTCAACAATGCCGGGATCGGGATGACCAAGCAGATCGACGATGTCTCCGAAGCGGATTGGGATGCGTGTTTGGACATCAACCTCAAGGCGGCTTTCTTCGGCTGTAAGTTTGCGATCCCGCATCTGCGTCGCGCTGGAGGCGGCTCGATCATCAACACGGCGAGCAACGCGGGGCTGCTGCCGCGCGCCCACGATCCCGTCTATTCGATCAGTAAACTGGCGCTGGTCGGCCTGACGAAGAGTCTCGCGCTGTGTCACTCGATCGACTGCATCCGCATCAACGCCGTCTGCCCCGGCCCCGTCGAAGAGACCGGGATGATGAACGCCGACCTGGCGAAAGCCACCGATGTCGAGGCCACCAAGCGACAGTTCATCGGTGCGAGTCCGCTCGCCCGCGCCTGGGGTCGCATGATCTCGCCCGATGAGGTGGCTCAGGCAATCGTCTATCTCGCCAGCGATGCCGCCGCGATGGTGACGGGAACGTGCCTCGCCATCGACGGAGGCAAGTCGCTCGGCGTGCCGCCTCGCGTGGTCGAGACCTCGCTCCCGTAATGCCGATGCTTATACTTGGCGTGGCCATCAATGAACTGTTTAGCCCCAATGCCAACGGCGTGGGCGCGAATGGGGGCCAACCGTGCATCGACTCGCACGCCGATGGCGCTGCGGCTAAACGTCAATGACTCGCGAACGACTTAAGAGACTCATCAAACCAAGGACACAAATCATGACTGCACAGACTGTCGAACAACTGCGAGCGAAGCGATGCCTGCCATGCGAAGGGGGAGTCCCCAAGCTGACGCCCGCCGGAGCCGAGGCTCAACTCGCGAAGCTGCAAGGCTGGACGATCGTTCATCAGGGGGAGCGGATTCGGAAGGAGTGGGTCGTCAAAAACTTCATGGCCGCGATGTGCTTCTTCGAGAAAGTGGCCGAGGTCTCCGAGGCCGAAGGCCATCATCCCGACCTGCATCTCGTCGGCTACCGCAATGTCGCCATCGAGATCTGGACGCACGCCATCGGCGGGCTGTCGGAGAACGATTTCATCCTCGCGGCCAAGATCGACGAACTGCCAATCGAACTGAAGACCGCCGCGCCGCAGGCCGCTCCCAGTTGCAAGATCTAGCGCGGCGAGGTCTCAGCCAAAGTAGCCGTCATCGCTCCGCGTGACGAGCCTTTTGGATCGGGCGCCCAACCTGAAAGGCTCATCACGCGGAGCGATGATGGCTACTTTGTAGACCAGCCCAAAACTTGACTCGATCGCAACGACGTTTGACTACGAAGAAGTCTGTCGCGTGAATCCGATCTCGATGATGGAGCGAACTCACGCTACCGGCGAAGAGATTTCGAGCAGATCGACGGCCGGTTGCCGGTTGCAGAAGATCGTCGCCATGCGACCATAGGTCACGCCGCCGATCGGCATGCTGAAGTGAGCGGCCAGCCGCGGCCCGGCCTCAATTTCGAGGATGGCTCCCAGATCGATGTGTCTCAGCACGTTGTGATTGATGAGGATTCGGCCGAGCGGGATTTGTCCGGCAAGGATCTCGCGACGGACATCTTCGGTGACGTAGCTCAGATTGAACCGGACGATCCCGTACTGGACGACTCGATCCGTGCCGTGCTTGAGCAGCAGGATCTCCCTCGCGTAGACGAGGCCGTCGAGTTTCTGAGCGACCACGCGAACATCGACCGAGCAGCCGTGATGCGTCTCCATCGCCACGGTCATGTGGTGATCGTGGACGAGCAGCGTCTTGTACGGCTCGGGTGTGAGGGCCGACGGAATGTGCTCGGCCTTGACGAACAACGGCTCGGCCGCAGGAAACAGATTCGTCAGGGAACGGAGTTCATCGAGTGGGTTCATCGTGAAGCAGGCCATCCGTACAAAATGAGTTTCGCCGTCAATCGACTTTCTTCGGACCGTGGTGTTATTCGTCGTCCGCTTCAATCCCTTTGAGCCACTCTTCGATGTCTCCGTCCATCTTCCGCTTCCATTCGGGCCAAGGCGTTTTGAATCCATCCACTTCCGCCCACATCTGTAAGTACATTGCGATGCCTCTCCCTTTGCGATGTCGCGCAAGCACATGATCTCGCAACTCGACAAACAACTGCGTGGCTTCAGCGATGTTTCCGATGTGCTCGTACACTTCAATCTGCTGGTCGGGCGTCAATAGTTCTGCAGGGCGATTATCCACGTTTCCCGCACAACCGATGTTTTGGCCGAACAGATTCTGAGTGGACCACGGAGTCACACAGCCCACCCACAGATGATCGTGCGAAGCCGCCACGTTTCGACGATACCAATCGGTGCAGGAGCGTTCCTGATCCTCAGCCCAAGTGAATCCACAATAGTCGTGTTCGATGTGGACGACTCGACACAAAATACACCGTTTGAATCGGCGATGGCCCCACTCAGCGCCCGGCGATAACAATGCCAGCAACCCCACGACGATCACAAGGAGTGCTACCCATTGGATTAGTTTCAAACGTTTGATTTGTTTCAAACGAAACATGGCTGGTCTCGTTGTTGTCACTCGGCTGCTCTCAAGAGTCGCTTCACGTGTACCGCACTTCGCGATGTTGTTCTTCAAAGTACTCCGGCAGCAAGGTGTCGGCTTGGAGGAGGCCCTTGCGGGTCAGGGTGACTTCGTCGCCGTTGACGGTCAGATAGCCCTTGGATTGTTGAGCCGAAAGTGGTGCGGCGAACTCATCGAGGATGTTCACGCCGAACTTGCGCCGGAACGGCCCGGCCGAGACGTGGCCTTCCTTCATTTGCAGGATCAGTTCGCGAATCAGCCGCTGGTGGTCGGTTGGTCGCAGCGCGCGGTTGATCGGCAGTGAACCAGCCTCGACCGTGGTGAGGTACTCCTCAAGCTGGTCGAGGTTCTGGTAGTGGACCCCTTGGAAGTGGCCGAACGACGAGACGCCCGCCGCGATCAGGTCGCACCCGCGCCAGACGTTGTCTCGATAGACGAAGTGATCGGTCTCGGGATTCTTCACCAGTTCGTTGCCGCTCGACACTTGATAGCCGTCGGCCGCGAGCGTGTTCATCGCCTCATCGACCCAGCGCCGTTTCGTCGCCCAGTTCGCGACGGGCGAGACAATGCCAAGTTCCTTCATTTCCTTCGAGATCAGCGTGTTGAAGGGCAACTCCATCTGATAGATCGTGATGTTGTCGGGCTGCATCTGACGGGCTTGCTCGATGCACTTCGTCCAATTTTCATCGGTCTCGCCCACCATTCCCGCGATCAGGTCGATGTTGACCTGCGGGAAACCGGCCTGCTGAATCCAGTCGTAGGCTTTGAAGATCTCGGGGGTCAGATGAGCACGCCCGTTCTCTTCGAGAATCGCATCGTTGAAGTTCTCGACGCCGAGCGAGATCCGCGTCACGCCGATCTCCTTCAGCGTTTGAATCTTCTCCTGGCTGAGCGTCCCCGGTTCACACTCGAACGT
>JAYUFF010000623.1:0-12567 GCA_043738825.1 Schlesneria sp. | reverse complement strand
CTGGACCCGCCTCGGCCAACTCGTCTCCGAATTCCTCCCCGACGAATGCCGCAACGATCTCCGCCAAGCCGGATACACTGCAAACTAACCACGCATGTACGCTAAGCAAACCCACGACTCGTGCGGCCTGATTACGAGGCCGTCAAACAACGAAGCCCGGCAGACTACTTGTCGCCGGGCTTCTTCTTTTTCGCGTCCGGCTTCTTCGGCTCTGCCGTCTTTGGTCGCTTGACGTTCAGTAGTCCCTCGACCGCATCGTCAAACGACATTGGCAGGCGGATTGGCCGATTCTTCAGTGGCTCCGCCTGTGGCTGGCTTGCTGTCTTCTTTGGCATGATCCAGATCCTGATTGACCGGACGCCGCATGTAGTACATGACTTGTCCGTAAAGTGTGCTGGCAACCGCGTGCGGCGTCCGATGACGGATGTCCTCGCAGTCGCCTAGTTTACTCGTCCATTCTCCGCCAGCCAGTTGCTTCGCGGCGTGTGTCCAGAATCCGTCTTGATCGACGTACAGCGCCACCTTCTCAAATCCCGGCTCAACCGCTTCTCCACCGCATTGCTCATAGCCGATTTCTTGAAACGCACTCACAAGCCCTTCGATACCTTCACTGCGAAGCGCCTTTGGTGGCCAGTAGTAGCCTGGGAGCGGCATGGCGGAGCAATCCCACTTTTGAGTGGGATCATCCGCCGCGTGGGCAATGCAGTTGTACTTCCAATCGACAGGGCTAGTTACTGCGTAGCCGATTCCTTCAAGGTTGGGGAACGTGGCTTCCGTCTCGGGCGAGAGTCGTTCAGGTAGCCCCTCGCTGTTCCCCATTGTATCCATGCCTCGGCCATCCTTTTGACGTTTCCTGCGATGTCGTCTGTGATCGGATTTTCTCCGGTGATCGCAGTCAAAGCCCAAAACCAATCCGCGTACCGCTCAGCCTGCAACTCCTCAAGTATCAACGGGACAGCCCGTTCACCCATGCCAATGATTTGCTGGTAAGAGGGATGAATGGCTTTCTTTGTGACATTCGACAACAACGACGACTCTGCTCGCCATTGGTCTGCCAGTTCATGAAATCGTGCCGTTGATGCAGTCGTCCCAGATACCGATCCCGCGCGCGGCTCTTTTTTCTGAGAGCGCGAACTACCTTCGGACGATCCAACTAGACCATGAAGGCGGCGACTGACATTGTCGCGCTCGGATTTGATCGTTCTCAGCATTTCCATCGCAGAGCCATCAACCTGACGGACCCATTCGCAAAGCGATGCTTGCTTTTCCGGCGGAATCTCCGGAACACGAATCTTCTTGAGGTCCGTAAGGTAAAGGCGATCTCGGATCGAGCCTGTCGTTACAACGTCGATGTACATCTTGTAGAACGGTGATCGGAGAAGGTTGACCAAAAACTCCGGGGAGAGTTCCGTAGAGCGGAAAACGGTGTAGTCCGGGCTAACAAGCCCGCCATCCAACTCTATTGGCACTACTCCAATACTGCCGATATTCACTCGCATCGGGTTGTAGGCGATGTCGCCTTGTTTCACTCGCTGAAACCTCTTGGTCGTCTTCTGCTGGGAAGTTTTGCGCTTACCTTTTCCGACCGGATTCATCAACTCTTCGCCTGTTCGCTTCTCGTTGAGCGTGACTGTCCCATCGTTTGATACGGTCAGAATGCCGTATTCTGAGTCAAGTTCGTCGTCTGTCGTCGGCGTAAACATGCTCCCGGATTTCTCAATCGACGCCCCCAGCGGCTTGAGTGAATCAACCAAATCCCCAGCCTGAAATTGGAAGAGATAATAGGCGGGGTCGAGACGGCTGACTGTCTCACTCAGGTTGACAACGAACGAAGTCTTCATGCCCCTCAATGTCCCTCGAATCGTCTGGTCTTTCCGGCGATGCCCCTTCCCAGAGTAATGCTTGCTGGCAAAGTCGAACACGTTGACATCCGGGTGACTGATGATCGTTTGGTTTTCAAAGTCGCGCAGAAGCAGGTCCAGATCCGTATCTTCTCCCGGACGAATAATCATCCGCCCGCTTGGTTCGTAGCCTATGAATTCGGACGTTCCCATAAAGATCGGGTAATCGAAATCGGAATCTTCTCGCAACAATGATCGCACCTGCTCTGCATCGAGTCCGGCTGTCTTCTTCCGGTAGATCGCCGCCTTCTCTTCGGTAAACTTCTGAACATACAAAATGCAGGTGTTTACGGTGGGGACACCGGACTGAACGAACGCATGCGTCGGAAGACTCACGATGGCTCTGATTTCGGCCTGACTGTGAAGGAGGTCTCGCACTGGTTCGTACTTGGAACCACTCAAAAGCCCTTGGGGAATGACAATCAACATCCGGCCCTCCGGCATCAGTAGTTTCAGCCCTTTCTCCAGAAACAGAATCTCCGTCTTTTCAGTTGCCTTCGCCTTCTGCTTTGATCCAAGAAGGTATCGCTCCAGAATCTGCGGGTCTCGCTCGTTGCTGCCGAACGGAGGGTTCGCCAAAATCAGCGTACATCCAGACCCCAAGACCTCGCGGTCGTACTCGGTCGGGTCGTATGGTTTGCCTGAGAAGTCTTTGGAATCCAACCCGTTCCCGCGCACGATCCGCTTTCCATCGCCCCACATCAGCATGTTCATTTTGGCCGTGCGTGCCGCGCGTGGTTCAGCATCAATGCCGTGGAGTTGGTTGGACTTGATGCCCTCAAGCATGTGTTCTTTTGTAACGCCGAGTCGTGCGACAATGCCCGCTGGCAATTGTTCGACGCTGCTTTTCATCTGCTCAAAGGCTTTGATTAAAAAGCCGCCCGACCCGCAACTGAAATCGACCACGGTGTCGCGAAGAGATATTCCTGCCATCTCCGCCATGAAATTGACGATGGGGCGAGGCGTAAAGAACTGACCCAACCCCTTGCCTCTCAATTGAGAAGGCAGAAACTCTTCAAACGCACGGCCCTTGATGTCAACGTCGCCGTTCTTGACATGGAACGGCCGCATCATGGTCAGCACTTCCTTAAGCGTCTCGGGCGTCAGATTGATGCGTGGACTCCCCTCAAACATGTCAGGAAATTGCTTGTTGACAGTGCTCCGAAACCACTGATTGACCAATTCCGGTACGTTGTCCAGCCCCTCCCATTCAGCAATCTTGTCGGCCGTGAGAATTGGGCGAGGGCGTTTACCGGAAGGCGTTTCATCTTCAGCCGCCTTCAGAAATAACAGCTTGCTCAATTCATCAAACGCGGCTGCCGGATCGAGCTTGTCGCGGTCGCGAATGAGATTGTGAATCCGCCGGAAGAAGCGGCGGAAGTCTTTGATCTTGTCTTCATTCGGCGGAATGATCGCTGTCTGAGGTTCGCCAATTGACGAGAGAATGTTATTGAATGAGACGAGGGAAGCGACCTTGCTCCAGCGGTTGTGCTGGAGTTCAGCAACGCTCGAATCAATCACATTGATGCGGCTGTTGCCAGCGTAGTAGCCGCGAAGAACGAAGTGCTTGCCATTCGTCACGACGCTGTACGGTGTCTGGAGTGCGAAGGCGTAGGAATCAACCTGACTGATTCCAGACTGCACCGTCTCTGTCGGTGCTTTCGCTTCTACCGTGATGACGGGTCGGCCATCGTGGGAGATTACTAGGTCGGCCTCTTTGTCTTTGACCTCACGCCCGAAGGTGATGCGGACAGGCTTGGCCCATTCCATGCGGCTCTCGCCATAGCCGAGCTTGTCACGGAACAGTGGCCCGAGAAGGTTGACCTCAACCTCTTTTTCGTTCCGAAAACTTCTGGCCATGATTCCACCAACCATGCTAGCGGTACATCAATCGCTTGCCTTCTGCTCCTCGAATGGCCGCCACCATGCGGCTTCCATCGCTGACCTTGCGATGGTTCCAGCGGAACCCGAATTCGCTGCAATATCGGTGCAGGTGTTTCTTGGAGAGTTGGTGGAATGTCCCATAATGGCCCCGCTTGAGCAATGCGAAGAAACTCTCGGCGGTGTTCGTGTTGATCGACATTCCATCTTCACGGATGCGGACGTATTCACGGATGCGGAGTATTCACGGATGCGGACGTATTCGCGTCTGGCATGATTCACGGACTCGTGACCACCTTCAAAGTGCGCCCCGATGCCGACGTAGGATTGATACTGATCGGTGATGACAGTGGACGACCTCGCGACCGTCTTGGCGATCTCCGACTTCAAGCTCTTGCTGGTGACATTCTCAACGGGCAGGCAGCGTGCCTTGCCGTCGCGCTCAACCAGAACCATTACGGGCTTTTTTGTCGTACCACGTCCCCTCTTGCTGACTCCGCGATAGCGGGGCTTCCCGCCAACTTAGGTTTCATCACATTCGACAACACCCTGAAGCATCCCGGCCATTGGTTCTAGCTTCATGGCTTCGCGGATGCGGTGCGTAAGAAACCAAGCCGACTTGACCGTCAGTTCACACTCGCGGGCGATCTGGTGACTGCTGATGCCCTTCTTGCTACTGGTCATCAAGTGAATTGCCATCAGCCACTTGCAGAGCGGTATCTTGCTGTCCTCGAAGATCGTCCCGATGCGGACGGTGAATTGCTTGCGACAGCTTTTGCACTTGTGGACGCCGGGCCGGACGGGTGACTTCGATCCCGGCTTGGCCGTCAGCTTGTGCGTCTCGCCACACTCACAATGCGGACACGCAACGCCGTTGGCCCACCGCTTGGACTCTATGAAGTTTCGAGCCTTCTCCTCATCGGAGAACATCAACGACATCGTGGCGAGATTCAGATCGGCATCCGTCCCCGTGGGCGGTGCTTTCTTGCCAGAGTGGGGCTTGTGCGTGTAGTCGGTTGTCGATTTGATGTACTTGCTCGGCATGATTCGTCTCCAGTGACGGGCGAATTCTGGCCGTGAGACTTGGGTTTGTCAAGTATAATACACCGATTAAGAATATTCAAACCATTGTTCAGTAAAGACTTGTGTCGAGTGTTTTTTCGGGTAAATCGTCGGGTAAATCGGTCCACTGAACGGTACACTTTGGATGCAAAATTGGTCCCGTAACTCAGTTGGTTAGAGTGCGATCTTTACACGGTCGAAGTCCTCGGTTCGAGTCCGAGCGGGACCAACAAACAGCCTCTTGGATTCACTTCCAAGAGGCTGTTTCATTTGATGACCCTTGAATTTGAGGCCGTTAGATGTGATTTTGTGAGGCTGTGGAAGACTGCGCCGCAACCAAAACCATGCTCCAAACCTCAAAATTTGACCTGTAATTGTCACACCTGCCTGAACTTGTGTTTGCGAGTTAAGGGGCTAATTTCGTTGATTTAGCGGGTGTTTTGGCCCATATTTTCAGCAGTTCTCATCGTGGAAATAGGTCAGAAAACGATGAAAAAGCACAGCGTTGCAACGGGTTCTCCTGTGAACATTTTTTCTAAAATAACCGACTCCCCTGCCGCCAAGTACCTGTCGTTGAAACAAACAGCCTCCGAATTTTGATGATAAATGTACAAGCGGGCAGCGGGCTTCCCTTGGTCATCCAAACCAAAACCTGGACAGGATACCGTGGTCAGTGACCATTAAAAAAACAATGGTCACTCAATGAAACACTACAATTCAGGCACTTTGTGAGATTTTCTCCCGAATTAGTGGTTCATCCGACTTGCCCGACGCGCGAATGGCACTAATGCTGTGTCACGTCTTGATTTTCGGGTTCAGCAAATCAGCCGGAACGCGCTAGCGTCCGGTTCTAACCGTGGGTTGGCGCCCAGCGGCTGATGGACTCAACCCGAAATCTCAGGTGTGACACAGCACTAATTTTAGATTCGTAGCCACACTCGCCAGAGCGTGGGGATCGCGCCGTTACCGAAAAATCCCACGGTCTGGCGACCGTGGCTACCTAAAGTTAGTGCCATTCGCCCGACGCGCAAGCGAGGGCTGACCATGAAACTTTGCGAAGCCCTCGCGTGCGCGTCGGGCTAGTTGGGTGGAAGCTGCCTTCATCGTCTGATCTGCGATGTCGTCCCCGCGACCGAACTCGGCAGGATCGCCGCGCCGGCCGAGTCACAGACGCGAAGCTGATACTTCCAATCCTGTGCCCAGTCTTCGGTCTGCTCGTTCTGACAGACTTTGATGAGGATCGCATTCGTCCCCGACTTGAGCTTCGCCCGAACCTTGTATTGATCGAGCTGCGTGCCTCGGTGGTATTCGTCGCGCGCAAAAATCAGTTCGCCGTTGACCCACAGTTTCCAGGCGTTGGGTGTGCCGAGTCGGATCTCGATGCTGCGTGGCTTGTCCGTCACGAACGTCGTGTAGCCGTAGGTGACCGCCCCCTTGTGAGGTGCCGTTTTCTTGGCGATGTTCAGCACGCCGTATTCGTCCTCGGTGGCGTGAGGCTCCCACGCGACCTCGCCCGTTTTTCCGGTGTACCTCGCCGCCAGATCAACCTTCATTTCCGGCGGGTAGGCCACGTCGTAGCCCTTCTTGTCGGTGTTGTCGAAAGGACCGATCAAGTGCCACGCTGTCAAGAAACCGAAGTGCTTTTGGAGATCAACGGTCTCACCCAATTCTCGCAGCGGCTTGACGATGGCCTTCACCTGATCGTCGTCGATCGCGCCGGACAGAGCTTCACGGTAGAGGACGATCGCCTCGGTCTTCTTGTCTCCCTCCTGAGCCTGCACCGCGCGATCGAGCAAGCGTTGCACGGCGTCTCGACGGAACTCGGGGCTGGCATCGCGAAGCATCCCCGGAATCACGCGGTCGCTGACCGACGGATCGACTTTGACGAGCCACTCGTAAGCCAGCCGCCGCGCTTCGGGATTGCGAACCGTGTCTTTGACGAAGGCTTCCAATTCCGAGGCTGGTAGTTTGCGCGACTGCTTCCACTCACGTTCGGCCACGGCATCGAACGCGCCACGCAACCAGTTCGTCGCCAGCGGGTTCGCGTCCTCAAAGGCTTTGAGAATCGGGATGAGTGTGTCCGAATTGCCCCGCGACAACTCTTTCACCGCCGCGATGGCCGCCGCGTGACCTTGGCCTTCCGCACCGACGGCCTTGATCGCCTTGAGTTGATCGTCAATCGGAGCCGCCTGTCCCGTCAGCGGGCACGCCAAGAGACAACCCGCCACAACCAACAGGCATCCACACCAACGAGCCATCCGTCGAATCCCGTCTCGCTTCATGACACTTTCCATCCCAAGGCATTCAGATCCAATCGGCCTCGCACCATCGAGGCCATCCCATGTCGGGGCGGATTGTAGCGGTCGATCCGTGTGAAATGGAAACGTCTGTCGATGCGAACGAATCCGCCCGGCTGAAGTCTCGCGCGACATCGGGTAGCATCGCCACCACTGATTCCCGCAGCCGTGTCCGCCGTGCGAAGCCGCCCCATGAAACTGAATGAACTGATTGAAGAGCTTGGTGAACTCGATGCCGACGAGAAACTGGAATGGCTCGTCGAGTTCGCCGACCAGTTGCCAGCGTTGTCTGCTCCGCGATTGGTCCAGCCGTTTCCAGAGTCGTGCCTCGTGCGGGAGTGTCAGACGCCGGTGTACTTGTGGGTGGAGGCGGTCGAGGGGCGTGTTCACATTGAGGCGGATGTCCCTCGCAAATCGCCGACCGTGCGAGGGCTGGTCGCTTTGCTCGTCGTTGGACTTGAAGGCGAGTCCGTCTCGGCGGCGTTGGCCCTGCCGGACGATTTGGTCTCGCACTGGAAGTTGAGCACGGTCCTCGGCATGACCCGGCAACAGGGGTTTCGCGCCGTGCTGGCTCGCGTCAAACGAGCTTTGAGAGACTCTGCGGGCGATCAACGGGCGAATCCTTCTCGTTCTCAAGAAAACTGAGAAACTCATCTCCCGTTCGCAAAATTTTCCTGTATGCTGGGCCTCGGAATTTCGGATCGCCTGTGTGTGTGAAGGGATTCACCCGCCCAAAGCCTCCACCGCGAGGCACTCTCCCAAAACTGAGTCCGACTGGTTTCCATCGCGACTCGTCCAACGGCCCTGCCCGGAATTTCGACCGTTCGACAAAACTTCGATCTCTTCAATCGGGCCTGGCCCGCGTTTCCAATTTGTTTCATCGGGTCGGCTCACCGTGTGTGATGTCTCCCGGTGTCGGCTTCTTTCAGAAAGGCTCTGCTGTGGCAACTGTTTTGCAACGAAAAAAGACTGAGGCTGTGCCGGTGGCAACCGTCACTGAACGATCAGCACGACTGCTCCCCTCGACCGAACTCCCCGCGTACACATTCGTCCCCGGATCGGACACGCCTCATCCGATTCGCGACCCGCGCGGACACAGCTATCAGCGAAAGTCACCGCCGCCGAAACTGCTCACGGCAACCACGTGGGCCGAGAACCGCCACTATCTTCTGGCGCTCGATTACTTCAACCATGGTTACTATTGGGAAGCTCACGAAGAGTGGGAGCGACTGTGGCGAGCCTCCGGCCCCGACACCGTCGTCGGCAAGTTTTTGAAGGGACTCGTCAAGCTGTCGGCCGCTGGCGTGAAGGTGCGCGAGAACAGCATCCACGGCGTTCGCCGACATGCCGCATCGGCCGGTGAGGTCTTCGCAGACGTGGCTGCCGAAGTCGGGACCGAGCGTTTCTGCGGACTGGAATTCGTCGTACTGCAATTCGCGGCGGATCGTGCCGCGCAGATCGCCTACAAGGATCGCATCAGTTCGCCGCACAAGCCGGCCCGAGTCTTTCCGTTCGTACTCGCCACCGAACCGCCGCCGCTCGCGTGACGCGCCGGTTGCGAACCATCAAAACGAGCGAGGCGGGTGTTGAACCCGCCTCGCTCGTTTCTTTGTCGCTCGGAGAGAAGAGAACTCAGCCCCACACCAACCCGAAGCGTGAGCGAGGGAATCGGATCGCAGCCCCTCGCTCACGCTTCGGGTTGGTGTGGCTTGGGCTAGCTGTTTCTGCCGCTCGCGCCTGATCGCTTGTCGATGCGATGATCGCTCAAGTCATTCTCGTCGCGTTGAGGCCACCGCTGTCGAGGCGTCTTTCTTCGCAGGGCGTTCGGCGGCGTTCTGCTTCGCCCGCTCCACGAGTTCGCGCGCCGAGTCGAGTTGTGACTTCGTGAACAGCGGCACCGCGACACCGGGGATGCGCTGCTCGGTCAGGTTGGCAAGTTGCTTCCAACTGAGGCCGTTCGCCAAATGCCACGCCGCCGCCTGCTGAACGTCCTTGTTTGTGCGCGGCGAATAATCTTCGAGCAACTGTTGCAAAACCGGGTCCGTCGTGTGGGACTCAACCTTGGTCAAGCGGTACTTCAAGTTGGCATGCGGTTCCGGACGCCCGTGGTTCAGGCAGACCGATCGCAAACCGAGCTGCACCGTTTTCTCGGGCGGGATCGAAAAGAAATTGTTTCCGGGGAACTTGTTCTGCATCCCACCGGGAGCATTCGGAAGGCCGTTGCCATTGCCGTTTCCCATCGCCCCCAAGGCTCCGCCCACTCCCTGCGCCTGGCCGTTCGCGCCGTTGTTGGCTTGATTGTTGTTGCCGTTTGGTCCGAAGAACCCGTTCCCCGCGTTGTTGCCGACCTGCGGCAGGACATGCACGCCGACGACCGCCTTCGGGATGGCCACGGTGAGCGGCTTGTCCGTTCGATTCGTGACGAAGACCTTCCCTTCGTACGGGTTCAACACCGCCAGTCGGACATCAATCTGGCCTTGCTCAATACCGTCGAACAATTCCACGACGGGAGCATCGGGGTCGAGAGTCAGCTTCTTGATCGACCCGGTTCCCGCTCCGATCAGGCAGAGCAGCGAGAGGCTCAGCGAACAGGCGAGCATGGGACGAAACAGTCGCGAGGCAAAACGGTGAGATCGGGACATGGTCGAACTCCTGACGGGAAAGGGATTCGTGCTCGTTGGCCCGCACGGATCGAAGCGGCTCGCTTCGACCTGTCGTTCGCCGGACTGCCGCGACGGGCAGTGAGGTGATGGCGGCAAACAACCGTCGCCATGCTAACGTGCGATTGCGCGAATGCAATTCGATTCCGCCGCCCGCCTGCCGTCTGCAATTGGTGCTTCTGCCAACGTCGCCGTCATCGCTCCGCGTGACGAGCCTCTCGCGCGATGTGTCAACAACTTGGCAAAGCCAAATGACATCGTGGGTCGGCTCACAAAGGCTCGTCACGCGGAGCGATGACGGCTACGTTGCCGACTTGATCGCGTCGAACGCCGTCTCGGCGGCGGACAGAGTCGCTTGTAGATCGGCCTCAGTCAGTGCGGCTGAAGCAAAGTTCGCCTCGTACTGACTGCATGGCAAATAGACTCCGCCTTCCAGCATCGCGTGGAAGTAACGAGCAAACCGCTTCGTGTCGCTCTTCACCGCGACCGTGTAATTCGTGACGACTTCCGGATTGAAGAAGAGCGTGAACATGCTGCCGATCTGCGGGATCGTGTGCGCTAGCCCCGCCTTGGTCGCTCGCTCGGACAGTCCCGTGGTGAGACGCCGCGTGAAGTCTTCGAGTTGCGGATACGGATTCGTTTCCTTCAACGTCCTCAGCGTGGCGAGGCCGCTGGCCATCGCGACTGGGTTCCCAGAGAGAGTCCCCGCCTGATAGACCGGACCCAACGGAGAGACCACGCGCATGATGTCGGCTCGCCCGCCGTAGGCTCCGACCGGAAGGCCGCCGCCGATGATCTTGCCGAGCGTGGTCATGTCGGGCCGGATGCCGAAGCGTGCCTGAGCGCCTCCATACGCGAGTCGAAAGCCGGTCATCACCTCGTCGAAAATCAGTACCGTTCCGTGGCGATCACACCGCGAGCGAAGTGTCTGCAAGAACTCGCGCGTCGGAATCACGACGCCCATGTTGCCGACGACCGGTTCCAGAATGACGCACGCGATCTCATCCCCTCGCCGCGAGAAGAGGTCTTCCAACTGCTGGCAGTCGTTGTATTCGAGGCACAGCGTGTCGGCCGTGCATCCGACGGGAATACCGGGGCTGGACGGAGTCCCCAACGTCAACGCACCGCTTCCCGCCTTGACCAGCAGGCTGTCCACGTGACCGTGATAGCAGCCGGTGAACTTCACGATCGCGCTGCGCCCGGTGAAACCGCGCGCGACACGAATCGCACTCATCGTCGCCTCGGTCCCCGAGTTCACCATCCGCACCAGTTCGATTGACGGCACCGCGTCGATCACCAGTTCGGCCAGCTCCGTTTCCAATTCGCACGGTGCCCCGAAGCTCGTCCCTTTTTCCAGGGCTGCGTGAATGGCGGCCATCACGTTCGGGTGTCGATGTCCGAGAATGTGCGGCCCCCACGAACCGATGTAGTCGATGAAGCGATTGCCATCGATGTCGTACAGGTACGCCCCCTGCGCTCGATCCATCACGACGGGCGTCCCGCCGACTCCACCGAAAGCCCGCGCGGGGCTGTTCACTCCGCCGGGGATCGACTTCTGAGCGCGAGCAAACTGTTCCCGACTGCGGTCAAAGGCCAGAGGCATCGAGCGAATCCCATCCACGTCCAAGTAGCAACAAGACACTGGCAAGATGACTTCCCTAATTGAAGTCACTGCGCAACGCAGGAAGGGTAAAGCCTCCCCCATTGTCGGGAAAGGGATGGAGTGCGATGCCTCTTCAGCCGTTCGTCCCATTTTTTATGAGCACGCTCATTTTGCGGCTTGACTCGGCCGAGGATCATCCTATTATATGATCGTGCTCACAATGCAGCGGAAGTCTCACGGAACCGGATGACAGTCATGCGAGTCACCGCCGAAGCCAAGGAATCGACGCGACGAAAGATCCTGGACGCCGCCCAAGGACTGTTTCAGACGACGGGGTTCGAGGCGACGACCACGCGGGACATCGCGAAGGCCGCCGGAATCGCGACGGGGACGCTGTTCAACTATTTCCCGACGAAGAAGGCGATCGTCACGACGCTGGTCGTCGATTCGCACGCCCGACCGACGCGACGCTTGGCCAACGAGCAGCACGAGTCGCTGGAAGAGGCCCTGTTCGCGCAGGCGGCGGCGGGATTGAGGCTGCTCAAACCGTATCGCAAGTATTTGACGCCGGTGCTCGACACGGCGATGTCGCCGCTGGTGGCCGCCCAGCGCGACGACGTGGGCCAGTCGCTGCGAACCGATCATCTCGAACGAGTGGTTGAACTGGCGCGGCAACATGAACTCGATACCGCGCTGACGCCCGTCGCTCTGCAAATGTATTGGACGTTGTATCTGGGCGTGTTGTCGTTCTGGACGAACGACAAGTCGCCGAAGCAGGAAGACACGCTCGCCCTGCTCGACCAGTCGCTGGCGATGTTTGTCAGTTGGCTGCGCGGCGGCGAAGAGAAATCGAACTGATTGAGTGAACGACCGTTTTCAAACTGAAGGTTCCATCCCATGTCACTGACCGCTGCTGAACTGATGCAGGCCCTGCCGGAAATTGATGAAGGTGACGCGGCCCTGCAAACACTCCCCTCCGTATTGAAAGAATCCTCGCTGCGCCCCGTGCCAGTCGGACGCTGGCGGAGGCTGACGCTGCTCAGTTCGCTGCAAGCCAAAATTGCGGCGGCGTACCTGTTTCACTGGATTCGCGGGTGGTTCAAGTCGGCGGATGAGAACAGCCGGTTGCTGGCGGAGACGCATTGGCGCACGGCAGCCCGCGT
>JAYUFF010000622.1:0-4733 GCA_043738825.1 Schlesneria sp. | reverse complement strand
ACGGATACCACCGGCTCTGTGCGATCTATAGCTTCGATGAGGATGAATGGATTCCGTGCAAGATCGTCTAGCGTGCCTCTCCAAACCGTAGCCTTGTCCAGCGACCGTCTCGGCGCGTACCCGGCCAACGGTCCCGTCACTCCCGGAGACCTAGCGGCGACGATCTACTGGCGCTTCGGTTTCGATCCCGCCTCCGAAGTCCACGACCAGCTCGGCCGACCAATTCGCCTGTCTGATGGCGAACCGATTCGCAGACTGTTCAATCTGTAAGTTCGGCCGTTGAGCCTGATGACCGAGCTGATTCCAGTCGATAGTCGGGCCGGTTCGACCGGCCCAATCTTGCTCTCTCATTGAGGGCGGGAAGAGGGGATAGCTTGCGCACCACATATCGATGCGACACGGCGTGCAGTGCCTGCGTGTGAAGCTGTACTGAACATGCGGCTTTTACCTGTAAATCTCGTGGCCAATGTCGATGAGGCAAGCTATTGGTCAGCCGCGTAGGCGGTGATGCGATTTCAGACCCAGTAACTCCGGCAGGTTTTGCGGGTTTGTCGGTCTGCAATTTGAGGCCGGGGAATTGAGTGCGAAGATCGTGGCTTGATCCCGGCTGTGCCCACCACAATCGGTCGGGTGTTGGTGGGCACAGCCCACCCTACAATTTTGTGTCCGGCCGGAATTTTTGGGCAAAGCCGTGACCGGATCTCGACCCTCTGCCCCCTTTTTCCAGGACTTCCCATGGCCGCCCCCGTCTTGCAGGCGATGTTGCTCGCCGATCAGGTCTATCAGGATCGAGGCACGGGCAAGTACGTGATCTGCGGCATCTTCAGCGCGATTCACTTCGTGCCGAAGGATCCGCCGCACGGCAAGGACCGCCCAACCGGAGCGGGCACATCCGGCGAAGGGACCGACGACGATCAACTCGACGAAACGTCCGAGCCATCGCCACCCGCGCCGGCTCCCGTACCGATCGCCCGGCTGGTGCGCGCCGGTTCGCCGTTCGCCTACGTCAGCCTGACCGAGTTGCAGGGGACGCGAAAGTTCGAGCTGCGCTACGTCGATCTCGAAGAGAACAACGTCCTGTTCGGAACGACCTTTGAAGTCTCGTGCCGCGATCCGCTGGAGACGATTCAAATCACCGTCCCGTTGCCGCCGCTGCCGATTCCTCACGAGGGAGTCTTCGTGCTGGAACTGCTGTGTGAGGGTGAGATGCTCGGCTCGCACCGCGTGCTGGCAAAGTCACAACCCAAGGGATGAAGTCCGGCTTAGCTTTTCGGCTAAACCGGACTTCAAGATGGTCAACGGCGACGAATGACAGCCAGCCATCGGCCCTGGGCGAACGCTGCGCACAACTTGCTCGAACTCGGTGTCTGCGGCACAGTCCGTCGCCTTACGTTCTTCCAAAATCTTGGGATTCATCCGCATGGTCAAGCTGCTGCTGGTCGCGTGGCTCATTGTCGCGACTACGTCCGCGATGGTTCTCACCGACGAAACGCTCACGCGCGCGACGAGCCTGCATTTCGCCAGCATGGATGAAGGGCAGACGCTGGTCGCGACGAGCGACACGTTCATCACAGCTCTCAGTCGGTTCGATCGGCAGGTTCGCTTGAAGACAGACGGTGAGGCGACCGAAGCGGCGCTGATCGAGTTCCTGAAGGGCGAGGTCGTCGCCTGGGATGACGAGGCGCGCCAGAGCCTCGTCGAATCGTTCGAGCGATTGCGGCCGAAGCTGGAACCGTTTCATCTGTCACTCCCCAAGACCGTGCTGCTGATTCAGATGTCGGGGAAGGACGAGGCCAACGCCGCCTACACACGTGGCGCGGCGATCCTGCTGCCGAGGGAGCGGGTTCAGAAACTCAAACCCGACGCGCTCGATCGGCTGTTGCTGCACGAGTTGTTTCACGTTCTCAGTCGCCACGCGCCGGAGTTGCGTCGAGACCTGTACCGGATTATCGGCTTCGAGGTCTGCGAACCAATCGCGCTGCCGCCGTCGTTGGCCGATCTCAAGTTGACCAATCCCGACGCGCCGCTCATCGACTGCCACATCAAGCTGACGGACGGAGGCGAGACATTTCAGGCCGCTCCGATTTTGTACTCATCGTCCGCGACCTACGACGCCGACAAGCAACCGCCGCTGTTCAAGTACCTCACGTTTCGCTTGATGAAGGTCGAACAGCACGAGGGCCGCTGGCGACCGCTCCTGAAAGAGGGCGAGCCGGTTCTCATCGACTCCGCTCAATCCCAATCCTTCGCCAACCAGATCGGTCAGAACACGAAGTACATCATTCACCCCGACGAAATCCTGGCCGACAACTTCGTCCACCTCGTCATGCAGACGGAGAAACTCCCCTCGCCACAGATCGTCGAGCGGATGGGAGAGTTGCTGCGTAAGAAACAGTGACACCGGCCCGAAGAGCATTCCAAAACTAGCCCGACGCGCGAGCGAGGGCTTCGCTCAGTAGCCACGGTCGCCAGACCGTGGGATTTTGCGGTAACGGTGCGATCCCCACGCTCTGGCGAGCGTGGCTACGAATCTAAAGTGAGTGCCATTCGCCCGACGCGCGAGCGAGGGCTTCGCTCAGATCGAACGTTCAGCCCTCGCTCGCGCGTCGGGCTGGTGTGCTGGAACCGCAAATGCCGTTCAATCGGCAACACCTCTCTGTTCATGTCCGCCTACTTGTCATGTCCGCCTACTTGGTTTCGAGAGCCTTCAGCGCCCGCTGACTCACGCGAGCGACGTACTCGCCACCCTTCGTCGCCTGGCGGATGTCGTCGATGACGGGCCGGGCCTTCTCGCCGAGATCGGCCAGCGCGGTGATGGCCTGAAGCTGAACACTGGCCTGCGGGTGCGCGAGCGCTTCGACCATCAGCTTGAGGTGCGGAGCCGGGTCTTCCATCTCACACAGCCACCGCGCGGCAACGAGCTTCAGCGGGACAGGCAATTCGCGAAACACGACATCTCGCAGCATTGAGGCATCGCGCGAATTGGTGTCCGTCAGAAAACGACCGCGTCGGTCGTACATCCAAAAGGCGTGGGCTGAATCATGGCTCAACCCGGTGGTTAGCGAATCCGGCATCCGATCAGAGCCGACCGGACTGACAAACAGAGCCTGTGGTCCGCGCCAACCCGCGCGCGTCGGACCTCGCTTCGGTATTCGCAGGCTCCAGTGCGGACGCGACTCATCTTTCGCGGGAGCGATCGCGGGTTGTCCCCATTGGTAGCGGAGAACCTCGCTGTCGCGGAAGCCGATGCGGCACGCCTTGGCCTCCAGTTCATCGCCCGCTTGCATGCGGATCGTCCCCTCGGGTGAAGCGACCTTCCAATGCCAAGTGACGGCATCGGTCTTGGCGGTCATCGCTCGCACGCGATAGGCGATGGAGGCTCCTTTGGTCAGGCAGGTCAATCGGTAGGGAGGCAACTCCGCATCGTTCCCTTCGCTGACGAACGCGATGCCGGGCGCGGCGGTCGTGTCGTACTTCGCACCGGGCCGCTGGAGTTCGTCGAACAGAGGCTCGGGGATCAGGCCGACATCACCGATCTCCGCCATCCAACTTTCGAGCCGAGACCGCAACCGTTCGAGTGTCACGACGAAGCGTGGGTCGAGTGCGAGGTTGTTGATTTCGTAGGGATCGGTCTCCGTGTCGTACAGTTCTTCGACGGGCTTCTCTTTGCGAAACCAGTCGGCTTGAGGTCCAGTGAGTTTTCCCTCCGCGTGCAGTCGCCGCCACTCCTGCATCGTCGGCATCTCGTTCATGTAGGCGATGTCCTGCGAGTACGGTTGCCACGGCATGAAGTTGCGGACGTAACGGAAACGCTTGTCGCGCACGGTGCGGATCAGGTCGTAGGTCTCGTCCATCCGGTCGCGGTGTCCATAGACGTGGTCGCGCGGTTTCTCGGCGCGATGCGAGCCGAAGAAGGCTTGGCCTTGGAAGTGTCCCTTTCTTGGCAGCCCCGCGAGGGAAAGGACCGTCGGTGCGAAGTCGATGAATGCGGTGAGGTCGTCGATCGTTGAACCGGGCTTCAGCGCGTCGGCGTTGTCGGGGCGAACGTGCTTGCGCCACTTCTCGGGGACGTACACGACCAACGGAACGTGGAGGCCGGTGTCGTAGAGCCACCGCTTGTAGCGAGGCATCCCGCGTCCGTGATCGCCCCAGAACCAGACGATGGTGTCGTCGGCGAGGCCATCCTCTTCGAGCCGCTTCAACACCGCCGCGACCTGTCCGTCCACGGCCGTGAGGTTGTCGTAATAGTTCGCGATGTCTCGTCGAACAATCGGCGTGTCGGGA
The DNA here is from genome assembly GCA_043738825.1 of Schlesneria sp. Lineage (GTDB taxonomy): Bacteria > Planctomycetota > Planctomycetia > Planctomycetales > Planctomycetaceae > Schlesneria. Next base: position 449 of record JAYUFF010000622.1, on the reverse strand, counting down.
TAGAACGGCGGGACGATCATCTTGGCCGGGTCATGCCGCTGCTCGGGCGTCAGTTTCTCAACGAGCCGCTTCGTCGCATCGCTCGGATCGCGGATCTGGCTTTCGTGAGTCGTGATGAAGTTGATGACGCTGAAGAACGGTTGACCCTGGTCACGGCCTCGCCAGTCGGCCTGGTTGCTGTTCTCGTCCCACACCGTCGCGGGAACGTCGAACTGGTAGTCGGTCTTCACGTTGTTGGTGCAGTAGTACCCGGCTAGCCGCAGGTACTCGGGAAAACACCGCACGTCGTCGGGAGGGACTCCCTGGCACCGCATGTGGTGCGTCCCGATCGACGGCGGGTAGCAACCGGTGATGAGTCCCGACCGCGACGGCGCACAAACCCCCGCGTGAGTGAAGCACCTCGTAAATCGCACGCCCTCCGCCGCCAGCCGGTCGATCGTCGGAGTGAC